>JBJOQI010000032.1:0-2700 GCA_046050045.1 Pseudomonadota bacterium
ATCGCCAACGGTGCCGACGTGGCGGCGACGCTTGACGCGGCGGTCGACGAGATCAACGCCGACATCGAGAAGAACGGCGGCTACGGCCACTGAGCCTCCCTTCGGCCCCGGCGATCCGTCGGGGCCGGCTTTCCCGCAAACCTCAGGCTGGCGGTTGCCGCCGCCGGTCCTTTCCCTTCACGCAACGAGGCGAGCATGGCGTCGAAGTTCACCGTGTCCAACCGGACGGGATGGCTGATGGCGGGACCGGCAGTCCTTTTGATCGCGAGTTTCGTGATCCTGCCGTTCTTCCTGGCCATTGCGCTGTCATTCACCAACCAGCGCCTCGTGTCGCCCAATCCCACGGAAT
Source organism: Pseudomonadota bacterium (assembly GCA_046050045.1). Lineage (GTDB taxonomy): Bacteria > Pseudomonadota > Alphaproteobacteria > Rhodobacterales > Rhodobacteraceae > JAOADN01. Next base: position 350 of record JBJOQI010000032.1, read on the forward strand.
ATGTGGGGTTCGCGAATTACCGCCAGCTGCTTGGCGTGGCGACGGTGACGCTGGAGCCGGTGCGGGATGACGCAGGTGCCATCGTGATGAAGGATGGCGAGCCCGAGTATCCCTCGCTGCGGGCGCTGACGCGGAACAACCCGGACCGGCCAGACCTTGCCGGGATGCGCGAATGGTTCAGTCTTTCGCTGGGTGGCGACAGCCGGACCTATGTCCTGGCCCGCGACGTCGTGTTCATGAAGGCTATCGTCAACACCTTCGTCTTCGTTCTCATCGTGGCACCCGTCCAGGCGGGTCTGGCCCTCGGACTTGCACTTCTGATCAATCAACGCCTGCGGGGCATCAACGTCTTCCGGGCGATCTACTTCATGCCGGTCGTGGTCTCGATCGTCGTCGTCTCGCTTCTGTGGCGGCTGATCTATGACGGCCAGTCGGGCCTTTTGAACAACCTTCTGGGCGCAATCAGCTTCGGGCTGATCCCGCCGATAGACTGGCTGGGCGACCCGTCCACCGCACTCGGCGCGATCATCGGCATGTCGATCTGGCAGGCAGTCGGTTTCCACATGGTGATCTGGCTTTCCGGCCTGCAGACCATCAGCCCCACGCTTTACGAGGCCGCAGCCATCGAGGGCGCGTCGAAGACCCAGGTCTTTCGCTACATCACCTGGCCGGGCCTTCGGAACACCGCCGTCCTGATCCTGATCGTCATCACCATGCAGGCCTTCGGACTGTTCGCCCAGATCGACGTGATGACCAATGGCGGCCCGCTCGACAGCACCCAGACCATCGTCTTCCAGGCCGTCGAGCGCGGCTACGGCAAGCAGGACATCTCGGGCGGCTCTGCCATTTCGGTCATCCTGTTCGTGATCGTGCTGTCGATTTCCCTGATCCAACGCTGGCTAACGCGGGAGAAGACCTGATGGCCATGATTTCCGCTGACAACCGCGGCCTGCGCCTTGGCGTCCGCTATGCCGTCCTGGTTCTGATCGCGATCATCTTCGTCTTTCCGCTGGTCTTCATGCTGATGTCGAGCCTCAAGCCCGACCAGCAACTGCTGCAGGACTCGGGCAACCTGCGGGCCTTCCTGCCGGTGGGCGACATCAGCCTGTCGAACTACACCGCCGCCTTTCAGCGCGCGCCGGTCGCAACCTTCGTCTTCAACTCGGTTCTCGTGACGGGCGTCACGGTGATCCTGTCGCTTCTGCTTTGCTCGGCTGCGGCCTTCGCCTTTGTCTTTGTCGGCTGGAGCGGCCGCGACACGATGCTGGCAATCCTGCTGGCGACGCTGATCGTGCCCTTCGAGACCATCGCGATCCCGATGCTGCTGATGGTGGCAAACCTGCCCTGGCTGGGGGCAGAGGGGCTGACCTGGGGCTGGCTGAACAGCTACCGCGTTCAGGTCATTCCCTTCGTCGCCGACGGCCTGACGGTGTTCCTGTTCGTCCAGTACTTCAAGGACCTGCCGGGGGAACTGATCGAGGCCGCCCGGGTCGAGGGCGCGAGCTGGTTCCAGATCTACCGGCGCATCGTCATGCCGCTGTCGGGCCCGATCCTGGCCACGGCGGCGATCCTGAAGTTCCTGGTCATGTACAACCAGTATCTCTGGCCGCTGATGGTCACGCAGGAGGAAGGCTACCGCCCGGTGATGGTCGGGTTGCAGTACTTCTTCCAGCTCAACGTCGCCTGGGGCGAGGTCATGGCTTACCTCAGCCTGATTACCGTTCCCGTCCTGGCCTTCTACCTTTACCTGCAAAAAGCCTTCATCGCGTCGATCGCCTCGACCGGCGTGAAGGGCTGAGGAGACCCCATGTCCTTCAAGCTCCATGACCGCTGGCTCTGGGACAGCTGGTACATCCGGGATGGCGACACCTGGCACGGCTATTTCCTGCAGGCGCCGAAGTCGCTGATCGACCCCGACGCCCGCCATCTGAACGCGACGCAGCGCCATGCGGTGTCGAAGGACCTGACGAACTGGTCCGACCTGGGCACGACCTTCGAGCCGCAGCGCAATGGCGCGGCCTGGGACGACAGCACGACCTGGACCGGGTCGGTGGTGAAGGGTGACGATGGTCTGTGGCATCTGTTCTATACCGGCACGACGCTCTCCGAGCAGTCGCTGTACCAGCGCGTCGGCCACGCGACCTCGGCCGACCTGCATACCTGGACGCGGGTGGGGGACGGACTGGCGCTCGACCTGACCGGACCGAACGCCGACTGCTACGAGAAGGACCACGCCATCGGCCACTGGCACGACCGGGCGATGCGCGACCCCTGGGTGATGCGCGACCCGGATGGCGGATGGCTCATGTATTTCACCGCCCGCGTTCCGGGGGTGCCCGAACCCAACGCCG
>JBJOQI010000033.1:0-8024 GCA_046050045.1 Pseudomonadota bacterium
GCCCTTGCGCAGTCGGCGTCCATCTGGGCCACCAGCGCGGGCAGGTCGTCGAACTTCATCTCGGGGCGGAGGTAGTCGACCAGCGCGACGGACAGGTGCTGGCTGTAGAGGTCGCCCGAGAAGTCGAACAGGAAGCTTTCCAGGTTCGGGCGGTTGACCCCGAACATCGGGCGCACGCCGAGGCTGGCTGCGCCGTGGTAGGTGCCGCGGTTCGGGCCGGTCAGCACGTCGACCAGCACGGCGTAGATGCCAAGGCGCGGCAGGTGCAGGCCCTCGACGCTCATGTTCGCGGTCGGGTAGCCAAGGTCGCGGCCGCGCTTGTAGCCGTGCAGCACCGCGCCGTCGATGCGGTGCCAGTGGCCGAGCATCCGGGCGGCATCGCGGGGGCGGCCCTCGGCCAGGGCGGCGCGGATGGCGGTAGACGAGACCTCGACCCCCTCGAAGGCCAGAAGCGGCGCGATGGTGACGCCGAAGCCGAGGTCGCGGCCAAGGGCGGCGAGGGTTTCGGCCGAGCCGGCGCGGCCCTTGCCAAAGCGGAAGTCGGCCCCGACGGTGACATGGCGGACGCCGAGGCCCGCCGCCAGCACCTCGGCCGCGAAGGTTTCGGCCGACATGCCGGCGATGCGTGCGTCGAAGGGCAGGGTGTAGAGCTGGTTCACCCCGATCTTTTCCAGCCGGTTGGCCCGCGTCTCGGCGTTCATCAGGCGGAAGGCGGGCGTGTCGGGGGCGAAGAACTGCCGGGGGTGCGGCTCGAAGGTGACGACGCCGAGCGGTCCGCCCGCGCCGCGCGCAAGGTCGATGACCGAACGATGGCCCAGATGCACGCCGTCGAAATTGCCGAGCGCGACGGATGCGCCGCGGTCGGCGGCGTCGAGTCCGGTCCAGTGGAAGTGCTGGCGCATCAGGCGGTTACGGCCCCGGTTGGGCGGGCCGACGGCCCGGTCAGTCGAACTTGCGCGAGGGTGCCAGAACCAGCGCCTCGCCTTTCAGGACAACCGTATCGCCCACGGCGCAGTGGGTTTCAAGGGTGACACGCCGCCGCGCGTGGTCGATCGCGGTCACCCGGACCTCGGCATGGACCATGTCGCCGGGGCGGACGGGGGCCATGAACTTCAGCGATTGCGAGAGGTAGACCGCGCCGTGGCCCGGAAGCTGTTCGCCGATGACGGCCGAGATCAGGCTGGCGGTCAGGATGCCATGTGCGATGCGGCCCTCGAAGATCGTGTCCTGGGCATATTGCTCGTCCAGGTGCACCGGGTTGCGGTCGGTCGAAACCTCGGCAAAGAGCGCGATATCGCGGTCCGTCACCTGCTTTTGCAGGTAGCGGGTCATGCCGATTTCCATGTCCTCGATGCAGATCGTGCCGCGCGGGAGGTTGTCGAGCATCATCGGAGCCTCTGGTCATGCTGCAATGCGGCATAACGCAGGCGGGCGATTCTGGCAAGATGTGCCGGTAACTATTTTGCGAAACCGGAACGAAAGTCGCAATAATGTTGCGAGATGGTTTCGATCTTACCGCAGTTTCGGGATCGCGAAGGTGGGGGCCACGTCCTTGCCGGCGATCCAGTCGCGGAGTTTTCCGGGGTCGGGCGCATCGGGGTCGGGGCCGAAGGCCTCGGCAAAGATGCCACCGGTGACGAAGAGGCTGTCGATCCCTTCGGCCATCGCGCCCCGGATGTCGGTGTCGTAGCCGTCACCCACGGCGAGGAAGCCCGCGTGCTCGATCTGATGCCCGCGCAGGTCGGCCAAGCGGCGGCGGGCGAGGTCGTAGATCGGCGGATGCGGCTTGCCGTAGTAGAGGCTTTCGCCCCCCATCGCGTCATAGGCCTGCGCCAGCGCGCCGGCGCAATAGATGCGGCGGTCGCCCAGATCGACCACGATGTCGGGATTGGCGCAGAGCAGCTTCAGCCCCCTGGCCTTGGCGAACAGGAAGTTCGCGCGGTAGTCCTCGGGCGTTTCGGTCAGCTCGTCGAAGGGGCCGGTGCAGACGATGCCCTCGGCCTGGTCGAGGGGCACGCGCTCGACCGGCGGGGCGCTGCGGTGGTGGTCGGGGATGTCGGTGAAGAAGCCGTCGTCCTTCGACGGGCCGAGGTGATAGACCCGGCGACCCACGGCGCCCGCGAACATCGCGTCCTGCGCGGCATCGCCCGAGGACACGACCAGATCCCAGGCGTCGTCGGGCACGCCCATGCCCTGCAGCTGGCGGATGACGTACTGGCTGGGGCGGGGGGCGTTGGTCATCAGCACGACCGATCCGCCCCTGGCGCGAAAGGCCCGAAGGGCGGCGACGGCGGCGGGGAAGGGGGTCTTGCCGTTGTGCAGGCAGCCCCAGAGATCGCAGAACAGCGCGTCGTAGCGGCCCGAGATCTCGGCAAGCGCGGCGATGGTGTCGGTCATGTGCAGGCCCTTCCCTTTGGCGCAGGACTAACCCGGCAAGGGCAAAAGCGAAAGGCCGGAGCGATCTGCCCCGGCCTTTGTGCCGATCACGAATTTTCGCAGTAAACTCGCGGTCTCAGAGCTTCAGCGCCGGGATGATCTGCTTCTTGCGGCTCATCAGGCCGGGAATGACGACCGTGTCGCCGGTGGCCTTGGCACCGAAGCTGGCCTCGGCCATCTGCCGGACCAGATCGTTCGGGACCAGAAGCGTCGCTTCCTCGCGGATGATGTCGATGACGAAGAGCAGCACCTGATCGGCGCCGTCCTCTTTCGCGACATCGACCATCGAGCGCATCAGGCTGTCCTTGCGGTCGAGCACGACCTTGGGCGCGGTGGTTTCCAGCACCGAGACGCGCAGTTCCTTGCCGGCGACGTTGTATTCCTTGCTGTCCATGCGCAGCAGTTCCGCGTCCGAGAAGGCTGAGACGTCGGACTTGGCCTCGAACATCTTTGCCGCCAGTTCCGGGATCGAGACGCCCAGTTCGCCGGCCAGTTTCTCGGCCACCGCGCGGTCGTGGTCGGTGGTGGTGGGCGAGCGGAATTCCAGCGTGTCGGACAGGATGCACGACAGCATCGCGCCCTTGATCTCGCGCGGCATCTCGGCGGCGTGGCGGCCCATCAGGTCGTGCATGATGGTGGCGGTGCAGGCGAGCGGGCGCACGGTGATGTCGATGGGGTTCTTCGTCTTGAGCCCGCCCACCAGCATGTGGTGGTCGATGATGCCGACAATCCTGGCGTCGTTCACATGTTCGGGCAGTTCGGCGGGGTTGTTGGTGTCGACGATGAAGACGCTGTCGTCGGCCGTCACGTCCGCGATGATCTGCGGCTTGGTCAGGCCCCAGTGCTTCAGAACCCAGGCCGCCTCGGTATTGGGTTCGCCCAGAAGCACGGGCTGGGCGGCGGTGTCCTTCACCTCGGACAGGTACCAGGCCCAGATGATGGGCGAGCCGGTCGAGTCGGTGTCGGGGGATTTGTGGCCGAAGACCTTGATCGTCATGTGGGGCATCCGCTGCAAGGGGGTGTGAAATCGCGGGCCTTATAGGGGGGTGGCGGGGAATTGTCACGCCGCCGCGGTCGTGGCGCGGCAAATTGCGCGGGCAGGCGTGCTTCGGTGGATCAGTCGTAGAAATCCGGGGCCTTGCGAAGCCCCGGCCATTGTGCCGGGCAATGGCCATAGACCAGAAGCGCGCCCCGGTCCCGGGCCAGTGACTGCAGGCGGCGGGCGTGGTGGAGGGCGAGGGCCTCGTCCCATGACCCCTTCATCCCCTCGTCCGGTTCGGCGGGGCGCGAGATCGCGTCGCCGGTCAGGATCACCGCGCCGGTCCGGGGCAGGTCGAGCATGAGCGAGAGGTGGCCGGGCGAATGGCCCGGCGTGGACAGGAGGGCAAGGCCGCCGCAGAGCGGCGTGTCGCCGTCGATCGGGCGATAGTCCGCGGCAGGCCAGTCCATCGGGCGCGCCGTTCCGAAGTAGCGCGGGCGCGGCTCGGCGCGTTCGGCGCGGCCGACCAGAACCGGCGCATGGGCGAAGGTGGCGAGGTTGCCGACGTGGTCCACATCGCCGTGCGTCAGGATCACGAGGTCGATGTCGGCAGGCGAGAGGCCCGCCAGCGCCAGCTGGCCCTGCGGGGTCTGGCGGGGGCCGGGGGCCAGAAGCTCGCCGAAGTCGTCCAGCCCGTCGCGGCGGCCCGCGCCGACGGGGTCGTGGTAGTAGGCGGGCGGAAAGCCGGTATCGACGAGGATCCGCCTGCCCCCTGCTGTGCAGAGCAGGTAGCCCGGAATGCCGATGATGCGCCCGGCATGGACGCGGAACAGGCCGAAATCGAGGATGGTCAGGCGCGCCAGCCGGTCCCCTGCCAGTTCTGGCGCAGGGCCGGACATGCCCTAGAACGGCGCCGGTTCGAGGGTGAAGCCCGCCTCGGCCAGCAGGTTCAGCACGCCCGCATGGCCGGACAGGTGCGCCGCGCCGACCGCCACGGCGATGCGCCGGCCCTCTGCGGCGGGCAGGATCACGTCGAGCCAGGCGCGGTTGCGGCGGGTCAGCAGCAGATCCTCCATCACGGCGATGTCCTCCTGCGCCGCGGCGTCGGACATGCCGGGCACCTGCTGCATCAGGTGGGCCGAAAGCTCCCAGATCAGGCGGTGGTCGCCCGAGAAGTAGGTGTCGCCGAGCGTGAAGAACATGTCTTCGGACAGGTGCGTGGTGGCGAGCGTGGCGCGCAGCAGGCCGATCTCGTCCTCGGGCGTGAGGGCGCCGAAGATGCGGAAGAGCGTGTCGTAGGCTTCCAGCGGCCGGACATCGACCCCGGCGGCGCGGGCGCGGGTTTCGATCAGCTTGTCGAGGCCGTTGCTGGCGGTCGCAAGGTCGGGCATGGCGCAGGGCGGCATCCCGAGCAGGATCATCACGTACCAGGCGCGGAACTTCGAGGCGATGAAGGGCGGCAGGCCGCGGGCGGTCAGCTCGGCCTTGAGCGCCTGCCAGTCGGCCTCGGGCAGGCGTTCGGGCAGGGTGGGGGTGCCGTTCGGGATGAAGATCAGCGTCGGATCGCGCGAGGTCTCGGCCTGGAGGCGCTCGATCTCGGTGGTGGTGGCTTCGAGATAGACGGCGTCGGCGGTCTCGAAGAAGGGCGCGATGCGCTTCATCACGTCCTCCATCCGCGGGTCGTAGAGGTGGAAGGTGCCGAAGACGTCGATCACGCTGTCGCCCCGGGTCGCGCGCCAGTGATTTCCCGACGGAAAGGGCTGCGCGGCGACGGCCGCGTCGATCGACTGGCGTTCCGGGGCGGACAGGCTGTCGAGCAGGTTGCGGCCGACGCAGGCGGCCTGCGCGCCGAGCGGCGCGAGCAGGACGAGAAGGGTCAGGATCAGGGTTTTCAACGTCGCCCCGCGGTTGTTTGCGCCTGGGCGACGGTTGCACGGGCGGGGGCGCATTTCCAGCCCGGGCGCGCGGATTTCCGGCGGCGCGGATTTTCGGCCAAGGAAGGTGTTGACAGGCGGCGCGGGGCTGCCTAACTCAGCGCCGTTAGCACTCAGCTACGGTGAGTGCTAATCGATTTCATACCTGGAACCCAAGGGAGTGTTACCAGATGGCATTCAAACCGCTTCATGACCGTGTCGTGGTCAAGCGTGTCCAGAGCGACGAAAAGACCAAGGGCGGGCTGATCATCCCCGATAGCGCCAAGGAAAAGCCGGCCGAGGGCGAGGTTGTCGCCGTGGGCGAGGGCGCGCGCAAGGACTCGGGCGAGCTGATCGCGATGTCGGTGAAGGCGGGCGACCGCATCCTGTTCGGCAAGTGGTCGGGCACCGAGGTCACGCTGAACGGCGAAGAGCTGCTGATCATGAAGGAAAGCGACATCCTCGGCATCATCGGCTGAGTGGGCGCACCGCACGGGTGCGCGATGACTGCGCACCCCACACAATTCCATTAGGAGCTACGCAAAATGGCTGCAAAAGAAGTCAAGTTCGACAGCGACGCCCGCGACCGGATGCTGCGCGGCGTCAACATCCTCGCCGATGCGGTGAAGGTGACGCTGGGCCCGAAGGGCCGCAATGTCGTGATCGAGAAGTCGTTCGGTGCCCCGCGCATCACCAAGGACGGCGTGTCGGTTGCCAAGGAAATCGAGCTGTCGGACAAGTTCGAGAACATGGGCGCCCAGATGGTCCGCGAAGTTGCCTCGCGCACCAATGACGAGGCCGGCGACGGCACCACGACCGCCACGGTCCTGGCCCAGGCGATCGTCAAGGAAGGCCTGAAGGCGGTTGCCGCCGGCATGAACCCGATGGACCTCAAGCGCGGCATCGACCTGGCCACCACCAAGGTCGTGGAAGCGATCAAGGCCGCGGCGCGCAAGGTCAAGGACAGCGACGAAGTCGCCCAGGTCGGCACCATCTCGGCCAATGGCGAGAAGGACATCGGCCGCCAGATCGCCGACGCGATGCAGAAGGTCGGCAACGAGGGTGTCATTACCGTCGAAGAGAACAAGGGCCTGGAGACCTCGACCGAGGTTGTCGAGGGCATGCAGTTCGACCGCGGGTACCTGTCGCCCTATTTCGTCACCAATGCCGACAAGATGATTGCCGAGCTTGATGACGCACTGATCCTGCTGCACGAGAAGAAGCTGTCGTCGCTGCAGCCGATGGTGCCGCTGCTGGAAGCCGTGATCCAGTCGCAGCGTCCGCTGGTCATCGTGGCCGAAGACGTCGAAGGCGAGGCGCTTGCCACGCTGGTCGTCAACAAGCTGCGTGGCGGCCTGAAGATCGCCGCCGTCAAGGCGCCGGGCTTCGGCGACCGTCGCAAGGCCATGCTGCAGGACATCGCGATCCTGACCGGCGGGCAGGTGATCTCGGAAGACCTCGGCATGAAGCTTGAGAATGTCGGCATCGACATGCTGGGCCGCGCCAAGAAGGTCCAGATCAACAAGGACAACACCACCATCGTCGATGGTGCCGGTGACAAGAACGAGATCGCGGCCCGCGTGGCCCAGATCCGCACGCAGATCGAGGAAACCACCTCGGACTACGACCGCGAGAAGCTGCAGGAACGTGTGGCCAAGCTGGCGGGCGGCGTTGCCGTCATCCGCGTCGGCGGCATGACCGAAGTGGAAGTGAAAGAGCGCAAGGACCGCGTTGACGACGCGCTGAACGCGACCCGCGCGGCGGTTCAGGAAGGCATCGTCGTCGGTGGCGGCGTTGCCCTGGTGCAGGCGGCCAAGAAGCTCGAGGGGCTGAAGGGCGACAACGCCGACCAGAACGCCGGGATCACGATCATCCGCAAGGCGCTGGAAGCGCCGCTGCGCCAGATCGCCCAGAACGCGGGCGTGGACGGTTCGGTCGTGGCCGGCAAGGTCCGTGAATCGAACGACCCGACCTTCGGCTTCAACGCGCAGACCGAGGAATATGGCGACATGTTCAAGTTCGGCGTCATCGACCCGGCCAAGGTCGTGCGCACCGCGCTGGAAGATGCGGCCTCGGTCGCGGGCCTGCTGATCACCACCGAAGCGATGATCGCCGAAAAGCCGAAGGACTCGGCCCCGGCGATGCCCGCTGGCGGCGGCATGGGCGGCGGGATGGACTTCTGATCCATCCGGTCAGGCAAGACAGGGAAGGGGCGCTGGCGACGGCGCCCCTTTTCGTTGCGCAGCCGTCGCGCCTTGGAGGCCCGGACCCCCGGGCCATGTCACCGGAACCGCTGGTGTCCGGGCGCGCCGGTCGGCTAGGCTTGCCGCCATGCGGTTGTTCCTTCTTTGCGCGCTGACCATGACGGCCTTCGCGGCCAATTCGGTCCTGAACCGGGCGGCGATCGGCGAAGGCCATGCGGGTCCGGTCGATTTCGCGGCGGTCCGGCTGGTGTCGGGGGCCATCATGCTCTGGCTGCTTGTCTGGTGGGGGGGCCGCCGTCCGCACCTGACGGCCGGGGCGTTCCGGCAGGCCGGGGCGTTGCTTCTCTACATGGTGGGGTTTTCGGTGGCCTATCTCGCGCTTCCGGCGGGGACGGGGGCGCTGATCCTGTTCGGGGGCGTGCAACTGACGATGTTCGCGGGCGCGGTCCTGTCGCGCGAGGCGGTTCCGGCCCGGCGCTGGCAGGGGGCGGC
>JBJOQI010000034.1:0-9730 GCA_046050045.1 Pseudomonadota bacterium
CGCCGCCACAGCCTCGCCCGACCCGGAATTCCGGACGTGCTGGAACAGGACCACCCCGACCAGCAGGACCAGCGCAAACCCCAGCATCCGAAGCAGTCCGAAGATCATGTCGCACCCCGTCTTGTCGGGGAATGATAGGCAGGATTTCCGGTCCCCGCCACCTCAGCCGATCATCGGTCCGTACTTTCCGTAAGCCTCCTGATAGTGCCGGGAGAGCCGGGTCAGTGCGATGCGCAGAACGATCTTGCCCGACCGCGCCGACCATCCCAGCCTTTGTTCGGCCGCCTCCAGCCCCTCGAGAAAGCAGCAGCAGCGCAGGACCATGTCCCCCAGACCCGGCCCGAGTTCCCGCAAGGCCGCTGATACCCGGTCGCGGGCTGCGCTGCTGCCACCCGGGGCGGGCCCGGCGGCGTCCGGTCCAAAGGCCCCGCGGTCGGCCCCGGTCAGAAAGCGCTCCCAGTTCTGGGCGATCCTCGGGCCGAGTTGTGCGAGTTCGAAGTCCTCGCGCAGCCGTTCGCCGGCCACCACCATGTCCTGAGTCAGGAAGGGCGTTCCGTCCTTCTCGCGCCGTCGTGCAAGCACGCCAAGCGGGCTTTCGGACAGATTGTAGCGCGTCCGCCGCTGTCCCCCGCTGTCGTCATCGCTGCGAAGCTCGGTCGTCCTGTGCTGGTCGGCAAAGGGCGTGCCGTCATGGTCGTCGCCCGTGCGCTGACCATCCGACATCTGACGGCGAAGGGCGGACCGGCCGGCCGACGTGATTTCGTAGATCGTGACCTTGCCGGACCTGACTACGGCGATCCAGTCCTTGATCGCGAAGACCTGGGCAACCTCACGGTCGAGCACCGCCATGCGGACCGCGCCCTTCAGGACCACCGCCCGCTCCATGTCCGGGGCGACGACAAGATGCGTGCCGGGCTCGCACATCCTGCGCAGAACGCGCCGCGCCTCGCGCTGGATGGTCTCTTCGTCCGGCAGGTTTCTTGATGTGCGCAGATGAGCAGTCATGCTTGGTCCCCTGTTGCCAATTCGTCCGTCGGGCGCCGCTTCCGCCGGTCCCTGGCCAGGGTGGCTCAGCCTGTCGAGTGCTTCGTCCACCAGCGGGTCGTCCCTGCGGTTTTCCAGCGCGCGGACCCTGCGCAGCACGGTCGAGGCGTGCACGCCCTCTCGCCGCGCAAGCTCGCGCAGGGAGACACCGTTCCCGGTATGGCTGACATAGGTCCGGGCGTCCGGGGGCAGCCATTCAGGCAGGTCCTGCGACCGGTTCTTGTCTGCGATCATGCACGTCGTTCCCAACTGTCGCGGACCCTGGCCGCGGAAATGAACTGACAATCAACCAAACTTTACACACTGACCGTCAACCTGGGATTGCATCCGTTACCCAATGGTTAAGGCGCTCGTCGAAGCGAAGAATGGTTGAGGAACGATAAATTTCTCTAAGGGAAACGCGCGCTTCAGGACCCGGTCTCGCAACGCAATCTGCAAGCAATCCAATGTGTTCCGGCAACACCGGAGGCAATGATGCGGGATTATTCCGAGATCGTAACCAATCTTCGCCGTCCGCGGCTTTTGATCCAGGCCGCGCGTCACGGGACGGCTGACTATTCGCGCCAGCGCGACCTTGGACGGCTGATGCATTCAGCCGCCCTGCCAACGCCGCAGCAGGCGCTCGATACTCTACTTGCGGATGAAGAGCGCCTCGAGTTGACCCGCCGGTCGGGCGGGATGAGCTACAGCTTTGGCCGCCACATCAACGTGCTGGCGGCCATCCTGTCAGAGCTGCAGCTGCTGCGGCGGTCCTCTGCCGCAGGTCCGGGCTGATCTAGACGAAAGCGTCCGGCATCTCGGCCTTGCGACGCGCCACATAGGTATGCAACGCCTCGTTGATCGCCGGGTCGAGCATGGGCTGCTGGTAATCGCCCAGCAGCTTGGCCACCCGTTCCCGCGCAAGTTGCACGGTGTCCTTTGCGCCCTCTTCGTCCCAGGTCTCGAAGGGCTTGTAGTCCAGCAGCTCGGTCCGCCAGAAGGCCGACTTGAAGTTGGCCTGGGTGTGCGCGCAGCCAAGATAGTGCCCGCCCGGACCGACCTCGCGCATGGCGTCCATCGCCAGCCCGTTCTCGGACATGTCGATGCCCTTTGCCAGCCCGTGCAGGACGCCAAGCTGGTCGGCATCCATCACGAACTTCTCGAAGCTCGACACCAGCCCGCCTTCCAGCCAGCCGCAGGCGTGCAGCATGAAGTTGACGCCCGACATCAGGCCCATGTTCAGGCTGTTTGCCGATTCATAGGCCGCCTGCGCGTCGGGCAGCTTCGAGCCACAGAAGGCTCCGGCCGAACGGTAAGGAACACCCAGACGCCGCGCGAGTTGTCCCGCGCCATAGGTGATCAGGCTGGCTTCCGGCGTGCCGAAGGTCGGCGCACCCGAATTCATGTCGATCGAGGTCACGAAGGCCCCGGCGATGACCGGCGCGCCCTTGCGGATCAGCTGGCTGTAGGCCACGCCCGCCAGCACCTCGGCCAGAACCTGCGTCAGCGTGCCCGCGACGGTCGAGGGCGCCATGGCCCCGCCGACGATGAAGGGGCTGATGATCGCGGCCTGATTGTGCCGGGCATAGACCTCCAGCGCGCCCATCATGATCCCGTCGAAGGTCAGCGGGCTGTTGATGTTGATCAGGCTGGTCATCACGGTGTTCTGTTCGACGAAGTCATCGCCAAACAGGATCTTCGACATCGCGACCGAATCCTCGGCGCGGGTCGGTTCGGTCACCGATCCCATGTAGGGCTTGTCCGACAGCGTCATGTGCGCCAAGAGCATGTCGAGATGGCGCTTGTTCACCGGTATGTCGGTCGGCTCGCAGACGGTGCCGCCCGAATGGTGCAGCCACTTCGACATGTAGCCGAGTTTCACGAAGGTCCGGAAATCCTCGATCGTTGCATAGCGGCGGCCGTTTTCATCGCGCACGAAGGGCGGGCCATAAACCGGGGCCAGAACGAGGTTCCGCCCGCCGACGACGACGCTGCGCTCGGGGTTGCGGGCGTGCTGGGTGTAAGACGACGGCGCCGTGGCGCACAGCTTGCGGGCAAGGCCCTTGGGGATGCGCACGCGCTCACCCTGAACATCCGCGCCCGCCTCGCGCCAGCGCACCAGCGCGCCGGGGTTGTCGGTGAAGTTGACGCCGATTTCCTCAAGCACCGTCTCGGCATTGGCCTCGATGATCTGCAGCGCTTCCTCGTTCAGCACCTCGAGGTTCGGGATGTTCCGCTCGATGTACTTGGCGACCTCGATGCGCACCGCCGTCCGCTCGGCCCGGCGCGCCGCACCGCCACCACCCCGCGCCCTGCGCCCTTCGAGAACCTCGGTCATCGTCGCCTCCTGCATTGTCTTGGCTTCTTCTAGGCAAGACCGCCCGTCCGGCGTCCGCCGATTGCGGCGTTTGGCGCGCGAAAACGACATCGACTTTCCTGCCCGCGACCTGCCTGCCGGCTGCGGCAATCTTTGTCAGAGTGCCGTCCACCCGCCATCTACGCTGATCGTCGTGCCGGTGATCTGCGCCGCCGCGTCGGAACACAGGAATACGGTCGTGCCGCCGATCTCTTCGACGGTCGCGAACTGGCGGCTGGGCTGGCGCAGCAGCATGACCTCGCGGATCACCGTCTCGCGGTCCATGTTGTGCACCTTCATCTGGTCGGGAATCTGCGCCTCGACCAGCGGCGTCAGCACATAGCCCGGGCAGATCGCGTTGCAGGTGATGCCCTGCCCCGCGGTTTCCAGCGCCACCGTCTTGGACAGGCCCACGACGCCATGCTTGGCCGCGATATAGGCCGACTTGAAGGGCGAGGCGGTCAGCCCATGCGCCGAGGCAATGTTGACGATCCGCCCCCAGCCGGTCTTGCGCATCATCGGCAGGGCCACCGCCGTCGTGTGAAAGGCCGAGGACAGGTTGATCGCGATGATCGCATTCCACTTGTCGACCGGAAACTCGTCGACCGGGGCGACGTGCTGGATGCCCGCGTTGTTCACCAGGATGTCGCAGCGCCCGGCCTGCTCGACCAGCGCGCGCGCCTCGTCGGCCTTCGACAGGTCGGCCCGGATGTACCGCACGGCCACGCCGTGGTCGGCCGCAAGCTTTGCGGCCAGCGCATGGTCGTCTTCCCGGTCGGTGAAAGAGTTCAGGACGATATCCGCCCCGGCCTTTGCCAGCTCGATCGCCACGCCAAGCCCGATGCCGGAATTCGACCCGGTGACAACCGCAGTCCTGCCCTTCAGCGACATGTCCTACCCTCCCGATGTTGCGTTGCAGCGATACTAGATGCTGCGTTTGCCAAGTGCATCGGGAATCAGCGGGTCATGCCGTGCCGCCCCGCGTGCAACCTCACGTTTCCGTGAACCGCTGCCGGGCCACCAAAGAAAAAAACGCCCGCACGAGGCGGGCGTTAAGTCATTGAGGCAGGTTTCATACAGGCAAGAAACCTATCGAGCAGTGGTTCATCTATACGCGTATCCTTGCCGCTGGCCAAGCTAAAAGTTTGAAAACGCTGACAGGCAGGGTTAGCCTGTGCAGCAACGAACAAGGCCGACAGGGGAGCATCGGACCACCATGCAGGCACGTCACCGCAACATTCTTTCCGGTCTGGCCGTTGCGGCCGGGCTGATGCTGGCAGTCCAGGCCGGGCCGGCCCTGGCCGAACCAATGCACGGTATAGCTATGTATGGCGAACCGGCACTTCCACCCGATTTTGTGTCCCTTCCCTATGCCAACCCGGATGCGCCCAAGGGCGGACGCATCGTGTTCGGCGAACCGGGCGGCTTCGACTCGATGAACCCCTACATTACCAAGGGCAGTGCGCCCTGGGGGCTGGGCCTGCACACGGTGGAAACGCTGATGGCCCGCTCTATCGACGAACCCTTCACGCTTTACGGCCTGCTCGCCGAATCGATTGAGACCGACGATTCGCGGTCCTGGGTGGAATTCACGCTGCGTGAAGGGGCGACCTTCTCCGACGGCAGCCCCGTCACCGTCGAAGACGTGATGTGGAGCTACGAGACCCTCGGGACCAAGGGCCACCCGCGCTATCAGGGGGCCTGGGCCAAGGTTGCCAAGATGGAAAAGACCGGCGACCGCAAGGTCCGCTTCACCTTCTCCGAACAGGACCGTGAGCTGGCACTTCTGATGGGAATGCGCCCGATCCTGAAAAAGGCTCAGTGGGAGGGCAAGGCCTTCGACGAAAGCTCGCTCGAGGTTCCGGTGGGCTCGGGCCCCTATGTCGTCGACCAGTTCGAACCGGGCCGCTTCATCAGCTTCAGGCGCAATCCCGACTGGTGGGGCAAGGACCTGCCCGTGAACCGCGGCCTGATGAACTTCGATGAGATCCGCTATGACTATTACGGCGACGGCGACGTGACATTCCAGGCCTTCACGGCGGGCGAAACCACGTCCTTCCGGGAATCGAACAGCGCCAAGTGGCTTACGAATTACGACTTCCCCGCCGTGCAGTCGGGCGATGTCGTCAAGGCCGAGATCCCGCACCAGCGCCCGTCGGGCATCACCGGGCTGGTGATGAACACCCGCAACCCGCTGTTCCAGGACTGGCGCGTGCGCGAGGCGCTGATCCTTGCCTTCAACTTCGAATACATCAACCAGACGATCAACGGCGGCACTGAACCCCGGATCACCTCGTATTTCTCGAACTCGCCGCTGGGCATGGATCACGGGCCCGCGTCGGGCAAGGTGGCCGAGCTTCTCGCCCCCTTCGCAACCGACCTGACCCCCGGCACGGTCGAGGGCTATTCGCTCCCCGTGGGTGCCCCCGATGACGAGGTGAACCGCGCCAATACCCGTCAGGCCATCGCGCTTCTGGAAGAGGCAGGCTGGACCGTGCAGGACGGCACGCTGAAGAACGCCGAAGGCACCCCCTTCACCTTCGAGATCGTCCTCGCCCAGGGCGCAAGCGACAGCGAGAAGGTCGTCGACATCTACCGCGAGGCGCTGGGTCGGCTCGGCATCGTGCCGACCGTCACCAGTGTCGACAGCGCAGCCTACAAGGAACGCACCAACGCCTACCAGTTCGACATGGCCTGGTACACGCGGGCCCTGTCGCTCAGCCCCGGCAACGAACAGATGCTGTACTGGGGGGCCAAGGGCGTGACCGAACCCGGCACCCGCAATTGGATGGGCATGAACAGCCCGGCGGCCGAGGCGATGGTCAAAGCGATGGTCGAAAGCCGGAACAAGGAAGACTTCATCGCCGCGACCCAGGCGCTCGACCGGATCCTGACGGCGGGGCGATATGTCATTCCGGTCTGGTATTCGAACGTCTCCCGGCTCGCCCATTCGAAGAACCTTCACTATCCCGAACGGCTTCCGCTATATGGCGACTGGCCGGGCTTTCAGCCCGAAGCCTGGTGGTATCAGGAATAGACGCGCGATGAAGAAATCCTTGATCCTTCTTGCCTCTCTGCTGGCTCTCGCCGCCTGCAACACGGTTGCCGGCGTGGGCGAGGATGTGGCGGGCGGTGCCCGGACCGTTCAGGGCTGGTTCGGCGGCTGACGCCGCCCACGACGCGCCGGACGGTACAGGCCGCCCCCTTTTCCAGCGGCGCGGTCATGTGCATCCTGTATTCCGGGCAGGCCCCTGATGGCCGATGCCCCCAGACAAAGCGAGGTTCTGCATGAAATGGTCTGACGTTCAGGAAAACTGGGCTGCCTTCTACGAGGCGATCCTCGACAAGTGGCCCGACGCCGACGAGGCGGAACTGGACGAGATCGAGGGCGAGCAGCGCGCCTTTGTCACCTACATCGCGGAACTGACCGGCCAGGAACCCGGCGATGCCCGCGACGAGATCAAGGAATGGCTGGCCGACGAACTGCCCTCGGACCTTCTGCTCGATGCGGGTATCGCCGAAGAGGAAGATGAAGACGGGTTTGACGAGGAGGAGGACATCTGAATCCTTCCGCTCTCAGGGGGTTCTTCGTCGCCGCACCCCATGACACGGGCGAGCCGGTCATGGGCCATTATTACGAGACCGCATCGCCTGACCCAGCGCGCCCGCAGGTCTGGGGGTATACCGACCGCCTGAGCTATGTCCCCGGCGACAGGCTTCGGCTGCACATCATGTCATCGACAGCCGAGGTCCAGGTCTCGATCGAACGCGACGGCGCAACCCCCGAACCTGTTCTGGCGCTGACCGTCGCCGCCGGATTTTGCGAAACCCCGCCCGATTGCTCGGTCAAAGGGTGCAATTGGCCCGAAAGGCTTGTCGTCACCCTGCCGGACAGTTGGCGCAGCGGGGTCTACACTGTCCGCCTTTCGGTTCCCGGGCATTCGTCCGAGCACATGTTCGTGCTGCGCGCTGGTGTGGCACGGGCCAGAACGTTGTTCCTGCTCGCGACGGGGACGTGGTGCGCGTACAACGACTGGGGCGGATCAAACCACTATCAGGGCCTGACCGGGCCGGAAGGCCGCGATTTTGCCGCCGAAGTATCCATCCACCGCCCCTGGGCAAGCGGTTTCGTACACTGGCCTGCCGATGCCCCGCGCATTCCGCACCGCTCTCCACCCCTGACGCGGCCACGCTATCCACACATGGAGTTTGCCCGCGCGAATGGCATTTCCAAGAAATACGCCTCAAGCGGCTGGGCCGCCTTCGAACGCCCCTTCGCCCTCTGGTGCGAAAGCGAGGGCATCGCGTTCGACTGCGCCACGCAGCATGACCTGCACGCCGATCCGGAATTGTTGAACGGCTACGATCGCGTGATCATCGTCGGGCATGACGAATACTGGACCTGGGAGATGCGCGACCATCTCGAAGCCTGGATCGACCGGGGTGGCAGGCTTGCGCGGTTCGCCGGGAATTTCTTCTGGCAGACCCGTCTCACCGCCGACCTGTCACGGCAGACCTGCTACAAGTCCCGCGTGGCCGAAGACCCCGTGCGCGACCCGCGCCGCCTGACAACCTACTGGGACGCGCCCGTCGTCGACCGCCCGGCGGCGGCAACGCTGGGCCTGACCGGCGCTGCCGGGGTCTATGCCGGATGGAGCCGTTGTGCCGCGCAGGGCGCAGGCGGCTTTGCCATCTACCGCCCGCGGCACTGGTCGCTGCGCGGATCCGGGCTTGGATACGGCGACGTGCTGGGCCGCGACTCGACGATCTTTGGCTACGAGGTCGACGGAATCGACTATGAAATGCGCCACGGCCTGCCCTTTGCATCGGCCGGAACCGGGCTGACGGGCGATCTGACCATCATCGGCCTGTCGCCCGCCACGACCCTGGCCCATTCCGAGCGGCCCGAGGATGCCGACCCCTTCATCGGCGACGATGACGCCCGCGAACTGGCCGAAGTCCTGTACGGCGAGGCGACCCCCGAGACGCTGGGTCGCGCCGAACGCGGCAACGGTTGCATGGCCGAGTACCGCCGCGGCAAGGGCGCCGTCTTCAACGCTGGATCCTGCGAATGGGTGGCTGGCCTGATCCGGCGCGATGTCCAGGTCGAGCAGGTGACGCGGAATGTCCTGACCGGGGACTGGTCATAGCAACGCGTCCGGAGATGCGCTTCCGCCCCGGACCCTTCGGGAAGGCCTGGGCGGAGAGGAAGGCAACCGGTCAGGCAAAGGCCTGAAGCACCGCCTCCAGATTGTCGCCCAGTTCGGGGCAGAGGTATCCGCCCTCCTGCACGATCACCGTGGGCAGGCGGGCCGAGGCGACCATGCGCCCGATCTCTGCAAAGCCTGGCGTCGTGACGGCCAGTCCCGCGAAGGGGTCGCCCTCGAAGGCGTCAAGCCCCAGGGCCAGCACAAGCGTATCGGCCCCGAACCGCGCCACCGCGTCGAGGCCGCTTTCAAGTTCGCGCAGGAAGCCCGCGTCGCCGGTGCCCCGCTCCATCGCCAGGTTCAGGTTCGCGCCTTCGCCCGCCCCCGCCCCGCGTTCCTCGGGGTAGCCCCAGAAGAAGGGGTAGAACCGCTCGGGATGCGCGTGGAGCGAGACGGTCAGCACATCGCCGCGGTCGTAGAAGATGCCCTGCGTGCCGTTGCCGTGGTGCAGGTCCACGTCCAGCACGGCGACCCGCCGCCCGGCCCGCGACAGCCGCTCGGCCGCGATCGAAGAATTCGCGAGGTAGCAGAACCCGCCCGCAAGGTCCGCGAAACAGTGGTGTCCCGGCGGACGGCAGAGCGCATAGGCCGCCCCCTCACCCCCCAGCACCAGATCGGTCGCATGGATCGCGGTCTGCGCGCTGGCATAAGCGGCACCCCAGGTTTCCGGCCCGATCGGGCAGGAGGTATCGGTCATGTGATACCCCGCCTGCCCTACGGCCGACTTTGGATAACCGTCCGACCGCGACGACGGATGCACATTCGGGATGACCTCGGGCGAAGCGCCCTCGATCCGGCTCCATCGGTCGTGGATCGTCTGCAGGAAGGTCAGGTAGCGGTCGGGATGCACCGCCCGTATCGGGTCCAGACCCCGGTCAACCGGGGCCTCGACCGCCAGACCCATCCGCCGGACGGCCCCCAGCAGCGCATCGATCCGCGCGGGCTTTTCCGGACAGGGCTTCGGCGCGCCCGAGGACAGGAACATCTGCGGGTCATGCCGGCGCTGGATTTCGGCGAAGACAGCCTTCATTTCCCGATCAGTCGCATCAGCGCCGCCCCCTCGCAGATCAGCATGTCGGCCTGTTCCCGCAGGACGAATCCTTGCGTAGAATAAAAGGCTTGAGCCGTGCCCCTGATGCTGAGG
>JBJOQI010000035.1:0-3252 GCA_046050045.1 Pseudomonadota bacterium
TCTCCGTTTCACATCCGCCTTTGGCAACAAAAAGCCCCCGGTCCTGTCGGGCGGGGGCGCATGGGAACCTTGATGGTCTACCGTCACCGGCCCATGCGCCATTTTCCTACAAGGACGAGGATCAGGGACATGCCCAAGCCTTTCGCTGCTGCGCGGCGGACCTTAGATGCGCCAAAAGGGGGCGTCAACCCGAAAAGCCAGCAGAAAGTGTCGCGCATCCGGCGTTTCCCGCATTTTTCTTTCGCCGCGTTGCCTGCGGAACGAAAGAATCGCAAAGAACCGGCGGTCCTTGGGGCTCAGCGCCCCAGCAGGTCCCACCGGTTGCCCCAGGGATCGCGCCAGACCGCCACCATCCCGTATGGTTCCTGGCGTGGCGCTTCCTCGAAGACGACACCGGCGGCTGTCATGGCCGCATGGTCGCGGGCGAAGTCTTCGGTGTGCAGAAAGAAGCCCACACGCCCGCCGGTCTGGTTGCCGACGGCTGCCGCCTGTGCAGGGCCGTCGGCGCGGGCCAGCAGGATGCGGGTTTCGGCATCCTGCGCAGGGGCCACGAGAACCCAGCGCTTGTCCGGCGAAAGCCGGGTGTCTTCGATCAGGACGAAGCCTGCCTGGTTCACGTAGAAATCGATGGCGGCGTCATAGTCGGGAATGACGATCGCAAAGGCGGCGACGCGGCGACCGGATGCCACGTCAGACCTTGACCGGGCGGGTGTCGGGAAGCGCGATCCGGGCGACCTGTTCGGCGATCGGGTCCGTCGAGAGGGGATGCATTTCGGAGGTGTGGTCGGCGGCGTTGCCGATGTCCTGCCAGCGGCCGCCCTTGTAGATTTCCAGCGCGCCGAAGTTCGCCTTGTACCCCATCTTGCGGCTGCCGGGCACCCAGTAGCCGAGATAGACATATGGCAGGCCAGACCTGCGGGCGATCTCGACATGGTCGAGGATGATGTAGGTGCCGAGCGAGTCGTTCACGCGGTCGGGGTCGTAGAAAGAATAGACCATCGACAGGCCGTCATCGAGCACGTCGGTCAGGCAGACCGCCGTCAGGTGCCGCCGCTGCGAGCCGCCCTCGCCTGGTGCGGAATATTCTACAACCCGGCTCTTGACCGGGGTTTCCTCGATCATCGCGGCGAATTCGAAGATGTCCATGTCGGCCATCCCGCCATCGGAATGGCGGCTGTCGAGGTAGCGCCGGAACAGCGCGTACTGATCCTCGGTCGCCCAGGGGCTGGTCGCCTCGCGCCGCAGATGGGCGTTTCGCCTGAGGATCCGCCGCTGCGTGCGCGACGGCTCGAAATCGGCCACGCGGATCCGGGCGGAAAGACAGGCCATGCATTCGGCGCAAGAGGGGCGGTAGAGCACGTTCTGGCTGCGGCGGAACCCCTGCTTTGACAGGGCGTCATTCAGCCGTTCGGCATTCTCGCCCTGAAGCGCAGTGAAAAGCTTCCGCTCTGACCGCCCGTCGAGATACGGGCAGGGCTGCGGAGCCGTCACATAGAACTGGGGCGCTATCGGAAGGGTATGGCGCATGTGCGCGTGCGGAACAGGTCGTTTGTGCGGGTGAACTGTGGTGGTGTCATCGGGACGTTACCAAGGCCGCCGGATTCCGCCAAGTGAAGAGTTGACGGATCATGGACACTCTGCCCCACGATCACGACCATGTTGTAAACAAAGAAACGGCCCGGACCTGACTGTTTGCAGGTCCGGGCCTCTGGCGCCCTTGGGGGTGGGGAACATGGCCCGCCCTGGTCTTGGGGAGCGCGACCGGGCCGGGCCGTCAGGGCGCGAGGCCCGCCTGCGACGGCCCCGGGACAGGCCGCCGCAGGGCAGGTGTCAACGTCGGTCAGTAGCGACCGCTCGGGTTGTTGTCCGGCTGGCTGTCGGTGCCCTCTGCGGCCGGTGCCGGGCCGGCATCACGGGCAGCGGCGGCGCGTTCGTCCATGTAGGCGTCGAACTCGGACTTGTCCTTGGAGGCGCGCAGCCGGGCCAGGAAGGATTCGAATTCGTCCTGTTCGCGCTGCAGACGGTCGAGCGTGTCGGCCTTGTAGGCGTCAAAGGCAGTGTTGCCGGACGACCGGAAGCCCATCGGGCCGAAGCCGCGGCGCATGTGTCCGTGCATTTCGTGGTGGTGGTGGCGGTGCGACATCGCGCAGGATTTCGAGAACATGCGTTTGCTCCAGATCATGTAGGCAAGCAGGGCAAGGCCCACCGGCCAGAACAGGATAAAGCTCAGGACCATGGCGGCGATCCAGGCACCCTTGCCGCGATCGTCAAGCCAGTCTTCGGCCCGGCCGAGCCAGGAACGTTTCACAGGCAAGGCGTTGGTGGACCAGGTGGACATCGTTACTTCCCTCCTTTGCGGGTCATGTGAATTGGCTTCACATCAGGGAAGATCGGATGGGTCGGGTTTTCTTTCAAGGGTCGATGTAAAAGAAATTCACATCTGGCGGAAAAGCGCCGAGGCGGCCATTCGGGCGGGCTATTCGGTAAAGCTGGCGACGGTGGCGCCGGTGACGCGGACAAGGTCGTCGGGCCGGGCCGCGAAGATGTGCTGCGGGGTGCCGGCAGCGGCCCAGATCACCGGAAAATCGAGCAGGCGAGGGTCGGCAAAGGTGCGGACCGGGCTGAGGTGCCCGACGGGCGACACCCCGCCGATGGCAAAGCCGGTTCTGGCCCGGACGAGGTCTGCGTCGGCTCGGCCAAGCGGTTCACCCGCCAGCGCGCTTGCCCGGTCGGCTGCCACGCGGTTGCCCCCGGCGGTCAGGAACAGGACGATCTCTCCGCTGGTTTCGCCCTGGAAGATGATCGACTTCACGATCTGGTCGATTTCGCAGCCCGCTGCCGCCGCGGCCTGGGCGGCAGTGCGGGTTTCGGCACCATAGGTCTTGATCTCTGCGGGAAGGCCGAGTGCGGCAAGCGCGGCCTTGACCCGGGCGAGGCTCTTGCTCATCAGATCTTCATCAGCCCCGCGAGATAAGAGGCGCAGCCGGTCAGGGCGGCGTAGTCATCCTCGACGACAGACAGGGGGAATTCGTCCATCAGGCTTGAGAAGCGCCCCTTGTCGCGGAAGGCGGTGGCAAAGCCGAACCGGTCGAAGTGCGGTGTGAAGGCGCGCGCGACCCCGCCGATCAGGTAGATGCCGCCGAAGGGCAGGTGGATCAGCGCCAAGTCGCCGACAACCGCGCCGAGCGCGCGCACGAACACCTCGCCCGTGCGCAGCGCCAGGGGCTCGCCCGCGTCGATGGCCGCCATGAT
>JBJOQI010000036.1:0-4757 GCA_046050045.1 Pseudomonadota bacterium
ATCCGAAGGACTGGACGTACCAGAACATCGCCGACATGCGCGGGCAGATGAAGCCCTTGGGGTTGTCGATCGACTGGAGCCGGGACTTCGCGACCTGCGATCCGGAGTATTACGGGCAGCAGCAGTCGATGTTCCTCGACATGCTGGAGAAGGGGCTGGTCTACCGCAAGGCCGCCGTCGTGAACTGGGACCCGGTCGACATGACGGTTCTGGCCAACGAGCAGGTGATCGAGGGCCGCGGCTGGCGATCAGGCGCGCTGGTCGAGCGGCGTGAACTGACCCAGTGGTTCTTCAAGATCTCGGATTACTCGGAAGACCTGCTGACGGCGCTGGACGGGCTGGGGAACTGGCCGGAAAAGGTGCGCCTGATGCAGGCGAACTGGATCGGGAAGTCTCGCGGGATCGAGGTTGATTTTCCGTTGACGGCTCCGGTTGCCGGGCAAACCGCGCTGACCTGCTATTCGACGCGCCCCGATACGCTGCGGGCCGCGACCTTCATGGCGATTGCGCCGGAGCATCCCGTTGCCCGCGCGCTGGCAGAGGCCGACCCCAAGGTCGCCGCCTTCTGCGAGGAGGCCCGTCGCGGCGGCACCAGCGAAGAGGCCATCGAGACGGCGGAAAAGCTGGGCTATGACACCGGGCTGACGGTCCGCCATCCGATCTACCCGGACAAGACGCTTGCGGTCTGGATCGGCAACTTCGTCCTGATGGAATACGGCACGGGCGCGATCTACTGCTGCCCCGGTCATGACCAGCGCGACCTTGATTTCGCGCGGAAATATGGGCTGCCGGTGGTCAACGCCTTCCATATGCCGGGCGAGACGAACGTCATCGGGACCGAGGCGCTGGTGCCGGCCAAGGATGTGACGGTCGCTTATGACCAGCACTTCACCGGCATCACGCTCTCTACCGCCTACGACGCCATCGAAACCTCGATCGACTGGATGGAGGCGCGGGGGCTTGGCAAGGGCCAGGTCAAATACCGCCTGCGCGACTGGGGGCTTTCCCGCCAGCGCTACTGGGGCTGCCCGATTCCCGTCGTGCATTGCGCCGACTGCGGCGTGGTGCCCGAGCGGAAGGAAAACCTGCCCGTCCGCCTGCCCGATGACGTGACCTTCGACAAGCCGGGCAATCCGCTGGACCGCCACCCGACCTGGCGCGACTGTGCCTGCCCGAAGTGCGGCAAGCCGGCCAGGCGTGAGACGGACACGATGGATACCTTCGTCGATTCGTCCTGGTACTACGCGCGCTTTACCGCGCCGCGGGCGACGACGCCCACGGTGGCGGCCGAGGTCGACTACTGGATGAACGTCGACCAGTACATCGGCGGCATCGAGCACGCGATCCTGCACCTGCTCTATTCCCGCTTCTTCGCCCGCGCGATGCACAAGACGGGGCACCTGCCCGCGAAGGCGATCGAGCCGTTCAACGCACTGTTCACCCAAGGCATGGTGACGCACGAGATCTACATGACCCGCGATGCGGCGGGGCGGCCGGTCTATCACCTGCCCGAAGACGTGACGGACGGAAAGCTGGCCGACGGCACGGCGGTCGAGGTCATTCCCTCGGCCAAGATGTCGAAGTCGAAGAAGAACGTCGTCGATCCGATGAACATCATCCGCGACTTCGGGGCCGATACCGCGCGCTGGTTCATCCTGTCCGACAGCCCGCCCGAGCGCGACGTGGAATGGACGGCGAGCGGGGCCGAGGCGTCGTTCAAGCACCTCGGACGTGTCTGGCGGCTGGCGCATGAGGTCACGACGCGGGGCGAGGGCAATCCGGCGCATGACGCCGACCTGCTGCGCGCGATGCACCGCGCGATTGCCGACGTGACGGCGGGGATCGAGGGCTTTGCCTTCAACAAGGCGGTGGCGGTGCTGTATGGCTTTGCCAATGCCTTCTCGAAGTCCGACGCCAGCCGCGCGGCCAAGCGGACGGCGATGCTGACCATGGCGCAGCTGATGTCGCCGATGGTGCCGCACCTGGCCGAGGACATCTGGGCGATGCTGGGCGGCGAGGGGCTTGTGACGCAGGCCGACTGGCCCAAGGCCGACCCGGCGATGCTGGTCGATGATACCGTGACGCTGCCGATCCAGATCAACGGCAAGCGGCGGGCGGAAATCAGCGTGCCGAAGGACATGCCCGCAGCCGAGGTTGAAAAGATCGTGCTGGCCGACGAAGCTGTCATCAAGGCACTGGCAGGCGCCATGCCGAAGAAGCTGATCGTGGTGCCGGGGCGCATCGTCAATGTGGTGGTCTGATCGCAGGGCTGTCCTGTCGATGCTGGCGGCGCTGCCGCTGGCGGCCTGCGGCTTTGCCCCGGCCTATGCACCGGGCAGCGCGGCCACGGGCCTGCGCGGTGCGGTCGAGATGGCCGAGCCGCGCAACCCCGAAGCCTATGACCTTGTCGTCAGGCTGGAAGAGCGGCTGGGCCGTCCGGCCGCGCCTGCCTATGACCTGAGCTATCAGATCGACCTGCGCGAGATCGACCTTGCGATCTCGCAGGCCAATGCGATCACCCGCTACAATGTCGAGGGCGAGGTGAGCTACAGCCTCAGGCGGCGCGCTGACGAGGCTGTCGTCAGCGAGGGCGAGCTGCGCAGCTTCACTTCCTACGCGGCCTCGGGCACCACCGTGGCGACGGATGCGGCGCGAATCGACGCGCGGCGGCGGCTGATGCGGCTTCTGGCGGACCAGATGGTGACGCGCATTCTGGCGGATGCGGCGCGTCCATGAAGATGGCGGGCGCGCAGGCGGCGCGCTATCTGGCGCAACCCGACCCCGCGCGGCCCGGACTGCTGATCTTCGGCGCGGACGCGATGCGGGTGGCGCTGAAGCGGCAGGAGGTCGTGGCGGCGCTGGTCGGGCCCGAAGGCGAGGCCGAGATGCGCCTGACCCGGATGAGCGGCGGCGACCTGCGGCGCGATCCGGCCGAGGTGATGGATGCGATGCGGGCGCAGGGGTTCTTTCCGGGGCCGCGCGTCGTTTTCGTGGAAGAGGCGACGGACGGTGCGGCCCCAGCGCTCGTGGCGGCGCTGAAGGACTGGCGCGCCGGCGACGCGGTTTTGGTGGTGACGGCGGGGAACCTTGGCAAGGGATCGGCGCTGCGCAAGGGGTTCGAGGATCATCCGCAGGCGGTGGCCATCGGGCTGTATGACGACCCTCCCTCGCGCGAGGAGGTCGAGGCGATGCTGCGCGCCGCAGGGTTCGGCGGGCCGGGGCTGCCGCTGCCGGGGCGCGAGGCGCTGGCCGACCTGATGGCACTGGCGCTGGCGCTCGACCCCGGCGACCTGCGGCAGACGATCGAACGGATGGCGCTGTACAAGCTTGGCGATGCGCAACCGCTGACGCCGGCGGAGATAGCCCTGCTGGCCCCGGCCACTTTCGAGGCCGAGGTTGACGAGGCGCTGAACGCGGCGGCCGAGCAGGACACGCCACGGCTGGTCCTGCTGATGCGGCGGCTTGACGGGCAGGGAACCGCTCCGACCTCGATCTGCATCGCCGCGATCCGGCATTTCCGGGCACTGCACAGCGCGGCGGCGGACCCCGGCGGGGCGGCGGCGGGCATCGGCAAGCTGCGGCCGCCGGTCTTTGGCCCGCGCCGGGACCGGATGCTGCGGCAGGCGCAGGCCTGGGGGGCGGCAACGCTGGAACGGGCGCTGGCCGAGATTCTCGACACCGACCTGCGGCTGCGCTCGACCTCGCGCGCGCCGGGGATGGCGCTGGCTGAGCGGATGCTGATGCGGCTGGCCGCAATGCCGGGGCGGCGGCAGGGCTAGAGCGACAGGACCTCGGCCACCGGGCGGCGCAGCGAGAAGGGCAGGCTTTCGCCATGCCCGATGCGCAGCGCAAGGCTAGGGCGACCCGCGGCAATCGCCAGCAGCGCGGCCATCTCTGCCCGCAGGTCGGGCTGTTCGAGGGCGGCGTTGACATAGGCGCAGTGGAGGCCCGAGGCGGTGGCCAGCAGCATGAAGCGCTGTGCCGCGCGACCGGCCGCGATCCAGCCTGCGGGGGTATCGGTCGGCGCGACGATCACGGCAATGCCCGAGGATGATCCGATCTCGATCACCAGTCGATCGGCCTCGGCCAGCGAATCGACGGTGGCATCGAAGGCAAGCGGGCCGATCAGGTCGGGCACGACCGGGCTGCCCAGCGCCGCGGCGTAAAGTCCGTCGCCGGTGCGCAGGGCGGCATCGCGGCTGAACCGCAGCCAGGATTTGAGCTCGGCCAGGTAACGCGGGCTTTCGAACTGTGCGGTGACGGCGGTGGCCGACAGCTGGGCAAAGGCACCGGTCGCGGTCTCGGGCGGCAGCCACAGGGCTTCGGCCCCCGCCGCGCGCACCTCGGCCAGCAACTCGTCGGCAAGGCCGGGCGGCAGCGGGGCGCCATCGTAGATCGTGCGGGTGGTCTGGCGCAGCGGGATTGCGTCGAACATCGCACCGGCCTCGGGCGCGCCGCCGGCCAGTTCGACCTTGAGGACCGGGCCCTCTGCCCCGGTCTCGACCGAGACTGCGCCACCCAGACCGCGGGCACGGGCCGAGATCGACAGGGTTTCGGCAGCGGCGCCGAGGCTGGCATAGAGGTGGTGGTCATCGGGATCGACGATGGGCGTGCGCCGCGACAGGTCGGGCAGGATGGTCATGCCACCGCCGCCCGGCACGAAGCGCCAGGCCTGGGTATTGTGGCTGTTCGGGGCGAGGCTGGCGTAGCGGACCAGATCGGACAGGCTGGGCGCGTCCGGCAGCGGGGCACGTTCC
>JBJOQI010000037.1:0-5190 GCA_046050045.1 Pseudomonadota bacterium
GCGCCAAGTCGCTTGCCTTCCCCGCCGAATTCGCGACCGCCGCCCGCCGCCTTGGCGCGGGTTTCGTGGACGCAGGCGCCCATATCGCCGTCGATCCGGTGGACGGCATCCACTACGACGCCGCCGCGCACCGCACGCTCGGCCTTGCCATCGCCGCCGCCGTCAAGAAAGACTGGCCCTGACACGCAGGCCGGATGGGCCGCAGGGGAGGAACCACATGCTGAAGGGCATCGACCCGAGACTGAACGCCGAGGTGCTGGGCGCGTTGCGCGCGATGGGGCACGGCGACGTGCTGATCCTTGCCGACACCAACTTCCCCGCCGAATCGATCGCCCGCCAGACCGTGCTGGGCAAACTCCTGCGGATGGACAACCTGACCTCGGCCGAGGCAGCCGCGGCGGTGTTGTCGGTCTATCCGCTCGACACCTTCGTCGACGATTTCGCCGGCCGGATGGAGGTCGTGGGCCACCCTTCCGAAACGCCCCCGGTTCAGGTCGAGGTGCAGGCCGCGATCGACCAAGCCGAGGGACGCCCGCGCCCGATGATCGGGATCGAGCGTTTCGCCTTTTATGACACCGCGAAGAAGGCCTTCGCCGTGATCCAGACCGGCGAGCGGCGCTTCTACGGCTGCTTCATGTTCCGCAAGGGCGTGATCCCGCCCGAAGCCTGAGGACCAGCCATGACCGATATCGTCATCCTCGGCGTCTTTGTCGCCGACACCTCGTTCCGGGCCGACCGGATGCCCCGGATCGGCGAGACGATCCTCGGCCGATCCTTCGTGCTTGGGCCCGGCGGCAAGGCCTCGAACCAGTCGGTCGCGGCGGCGATGGCGGGGGGCGCGGTCAGCCTGATCACCCGCCTTGGCCGCGACGCCTTCGCCGATATCGCCCGGGCGACATGGGGACGGGCCGGGGTCAACCCGGTCGTCACCGAAGACCCCGACAGCTACACGGGCGCGGCCTTCATCTTTGTCGAGAACGCCACCGGCAACAACGCTATCATCATCTCGCCCGGGGCCGCCGCCCGCATCACGCCTGCCGATGTCGAGGCGCAGTCGGCCCTGATCGGCAAGGCGAAAATCGCCATCACCCAGCTGGAACAGCCGATGGACGCGGCCCTGCGGTTCCTGCAGATCGCCCGGTCGGCGGGCGTGACCACGATCCTGAACCCCGCCCCGGCCGCGGCGCTGTCGGACGAGATGCTGTCGCTTTGCGACTGGGTGACGCCCAACGAGACCGAGACCGAGGAACTGACCGGCCTGCCCGTCACCACCATCGCCGAGGCCGAGCGCGCCGCCGAGGCGCTGATGGCACGCGGGGTCGGGGCTTGCGTCATCACCCTTGGCGAACGCGGGGCGCTGCTGAAGACGAAGGGCGAAACCGTGCACGTCCCGGTCTTCAAGGCCGGACCCGTGGTCGAGACGACGGGCGCGGGCGATGCCTTCAACGGCGGCTTCGCCACCGCGCTCGCCGAAGGCCGCAGCCCGGCCGAGGCCGTGCGCTTCGGCTGCGCCACCGCCTCGATCAGCGTCACCCGCCCGGGCACCGCCCCGTCCATGCCCGCCCGGGCAGAAATCGACGCCCTGCTCGCCCGGGGCTGAGTGACGGCAAGGCCGGGGGCCGCCTGCCCCGGACCCCCGGGAGTATTTCGGTCAAGGTGAAGATGCGCTTGACCTGCGGGGCACTCATGTCTCACTTATCCATATGGATCACCAGCTTCAGCGCATCTTCCACGCCCTGTCCGACCCGACCCGCGCCGCCGTGATCGACGCGTTGGCCGATGGCCCGGTCGCGGTCAGCGTGCTGGCCCGCCCGCATGACATGGCGCTGCCGTCGTTTCTCAAGCACATCCGCGTGCTGGAGGAGGCGGGTCTGGTGAAATCCGGCAAGGAGGGCCGTCTGCGGATGATAACCCTGCAGCCCAAGGTATTGCGGCTGGCCTTCTGGTGGCTGCGCGAGCGGCGGGGCTACTGGCAGGGGCCATCGGGGGCCGTGGATCAGGGGCAGAGCGCCTGACGCGGCCTCAGGCTGTCCGGCCCGGCATATCCGCCCACGACCTGCGTGACAGCACGGCCCTGCGGGAACGAGGTCAGCGCGATGCCCTGCCAGTCGGCGGTCGCGGTCACGACATGGGGCGTTCCGCCGCAATCCACGATGCCGCCCTGGATGAAGGCATCGCCGATCCGGTGATTGGTCAGTCCCGCCGTCTCGGCCACCGGAACGATCTTGTCGCCCTCCAGCCGAACGACCTCCAGCACCCTTGCCAGATGCGGGCGGTCCACATAGGCGATCTCGGCCTGCCCGTCCTGGTCAAGGTCGGCAATGCCGGCCGGCGCAAGCCAGCGGTGCGGCTGCCCGTAGTGCGCCGTGGCAGCAACCCGCCCGGTCTCGTCCCAGACGGCAAGCCGCGCGCCTGCGGTCAGGCTCGCCTCGACCACGACGACCTCGGGCGCACCGTCGCCGTCGAGATCGGCCAGCCGCGGTTCCAGATCCTCGAAGACCAGCGTTTCGGGCAGGCGATAGGTCAGCCGCCGCCCGTCCGACAGGCGCAGGACCAGTGCCCCCCATTCCAGCGCGTCGCCCAGGACGGCATGGTCATACCGCCCGGTCGGCTCGGCATAGTCCGCCGTGACGATGTCGGCCCCGGCTGGCACCCCTGCGAGCGCAAAGGCCGCCGCCAGCCACCGCATCAGATCTGCTTTTCCGGCATGAAGACCTTCAGCCCGTCCAGCGCGTCGCTGACCTTGAGCTGGCAGGTCAGGCGCGACCGCTCGGCATCGGGCTTCCAGGCGAAGTCGAGCATGTCGGCTTCCATTGCGTCCCTTTTCGGCAGCTTTGCCACCCAGGCCGCATCGACATAGACGTGGCAGGTCGAACAGGCGCAGGCGCCGCCGCAGTCGGCCTCGATCCCCGGCACGCCGTTGTCGCGCGCGCCTTCCATCACGGTCAGCCCGTTCGGCACGTCGATGACATGCTCCTTGCCGTTGAATTCCACGTAGGTGATCTTCGCCATTGCCAGTTCCCGGTCGCTTTCGTCGCGCCCGCCGAGATAAGCGATGCCTGCCGGATTTGCCAGCCCGGGAACGACGCCCCTTGTGTCGCGCCGCGCATGTTCTACACTTGTTCTCATGTACGCCGACTACCGCCCCCTGTCGCCCTGGCCGCGCCCGCCCGCCGCCCTGCCGCACGCCCGCCTGACCGAACCGCCCACCGGCGCGCGGGTCACGGTGGCGGGGCTGGTCCTCGTGCGGCAGCGCCCCGGCACCGCCAAGGGCGTCATCTTCCTTACGCTCGAGGATGAAACCGGCGTCTGCAACGTCGTCGTCTGGGCCAAGGTCTTCGAACGCTTCCGCCGCGCGGTCATGGCGGGGCGGCTTCTGCGCGTGACCGGCCGCATCCAGCGCGAGGCCGACATCGTTCATGTCGTGGCCGAGCTGATCGAGGACATCTCGCCCCTGCTTGACGAGCTTCTGCGCCCCGACTTCCGCCCCGAGATCTGCCGCGCGGGCGACCAGCCCTAGCAAGCCGGGCCTTTCCCCTTCACCTTGAACCAAATACTCTCGGGGGTGCGGGGGCAGACAGCCCCCGCGTCCGCCCCCCGCTCCGAAGGACCGCCCATGACCGACAGCTTCGCCGCCCGCCCCTTCTCGCTCGACGCCGAGGCGCAGGCCTGGGTCGTGGCGACCTTCGCCCGCCTGACGCCCGACCAGCGGCTGCGGCAGCTGTTCAACCTGCGACTTGCGGGGCTGGACCCGGCCGAGATCGCCCGCGTCAGGGCCTTCGGTCCCGGCGGCATCACCCGTCACCTCGGGGCCGATGCCGACAGCGAACGCGCGCTGATCCGCGAGTTGAGCGACGGGGCCGCCACGCCGCTTCTGGTCTCGGCCGACCTCGAGGGCAGCCGGATGAGCCTGCCCTTCGGGATGGAGGTGCCCAACCCCATCGCGCTCGCCGCCGCCGACGACGTGGCCGCGACCGAGGCGATTGCCCGACTGATGGCGCGCGAGGCGCGGTCAGTCGGCATCAACTGGACCTTCACCCCGGTGCTCGACATCAACGCGGCCTTCCGCTCGGCCATCGTGGCCACCCGCGGCTTCGGCGCGGATGTGGCCGTCATCGAACGCCACATGCTGGCCCAGATCCGCGGCTTTCAGGCCGAGGGCGTCGCCGCCACCGTCAAGCACTGGCCGGGCGAGGGTTACGACGACCGCGACCAGCACCTGCTGACCACGATCAACCCGCTCGACCTGCCCGCCTGGGAGGCAAGCTTCGGCCGCCTCTACCGCGCGGCGATCGAGGCGGGCGTGATGTCGGTCATGTCGGCCCATATCGCGCTGCCCGCCTGGCGCACCGCGCAGGGCGCGACCGGCGTGGAGCCCTATCGCCCGGCTTCGATCGCGGGCGACCTCAATGACGGGCTCCTGCGCGATCACCTCGGGTTCAGGGGCCTCGTCGTGTCGGATGCGACCGCGATGGCGGGACTTGGTGCCTGGTCGCCGCGGTCCGAGCACCTGCCCGAGATCGTGTCAGCCGGCTGCGACGTGATCCTGTTCTCTGACGATCCCGACCGCGACCTGTCCTACCTGAAGGCCGCGCTGGCCGACGGGCGGCTTTCGCAGGCCCGCGTCGATCAGGCTGCGCTGCGCCAGCTGGCGCTGAAGGCCGCGCTCGGGCTGCACCGGGGCCTGAGTTTCCCCGCCTTCGCGCCCACCAGCGCGGATCGCGCGCTGATCGACCGTACCACCCGCGCCGCGCCGGTCGTGGTCAAGGATGTGCAGCACCTCTTGCCGCTGAGCCCGGCGCGTCACCGCAAGGTGCTGGTCATCTCCTCGGGCATCGTCTTTCCTTTCACGCCCGTCCCCCTGCCCTTTGCCCTGCCCGACATGTTGCGGGCCGAGGGGTTCGAGGTCACGCTGCAGGGTCCGGGCGATCCGCCCGTTGCGGCCGAGGGGTTCGACCTCGTGCTCTACCTTCTGGGCGAGGAAACCCTGCTGACGCGCGGCCGCATCTTCCTCGACTGGTTGCGCCTGACCGGGCACTTCGGCCTGTCGATGAAGCGGCACTGGCACGATGTCCCGACGCTGCTCGTCAGCTTCGGCTACCCCTATTACCTCTATGATGCGCCGCGAATGCCTTGCGTGGTCAACGCCTGGACGACGATGGACAGCATGCAGCGCGCGGTCTGCGACCT
>JBJOQI010000038.1:0-5842 GCA_046050045.1 Pseudomonadota bacterium
TGCCCACCGCGCCCGAGGCCCCGATGACCAGAAGCCGCTCGCCCCGGGCAAGCTTCAGCCGCTCGCGCAGGAACCACAGGGCGGTCGCGCCGCCGAAACACATCGCCCCCGCCTCGTCCCATGTCAGGGCCGCAGGCCTGTCGATCATCGCGGCACCGGCCTTCACCACCCGGTATTCCGCATGGCAACCCAGCGCCGCACCGACGAAGGCCACCACGGCATCGCCTGCGCGGACGCCTGTCACCCCCGGCCCGGCTTGCGCAACCACGCCCGCAAGTTCCGTGCCAAGTACCGGCGTCCTCGGCCGGTTCCAGCCGAACATCAGCCGCACCATCAGCCGGAAGCCCCTGGGCACGTCGAGCGACCTCAGCCGCCAGTCGGCGGTCGAAACCGTCGTCGAGACGATACGGACCAGAACCTCGCCCGCGCCCGGCTCCGGCCTGGGTATATCCGCCACCGCGACAACCTCGGGCCCGCCGTAACGATGATAGACCGCTGCCTTCATGCCCTGTCTCCGGTCCAGAAGAACACCTCTTCGAGCGGCCTGCCAAAGGCCCGCGCGATCAGGAAGGCCAGCTCCAGCGAGGGCACGTATTGTGCATTCTCGACCGCGACGATGGTCTGGCGCGTGACGCCGACCTTTGCGGCCAGGTCCTTCTGCGTCATTTCGCCCGCCTCGAACCGCAGGCGCCGGATCGTATTGCCGACGCGCGCGCCCGCCACCTCAGAACCCCCTCAGGTAGGACCGGAACTTCAGCAGGTTCACCACCACGTCGGCGGCCACGAAGCCGAGGATCAGCACATTCAGCCCGTCGGCCACCGGCCAGCCCCGGGCCAGCGCCAGCATCGCGGCAACGAACCCGGCCCCGACGATGCCGAAGCCCACCTCGATGGCCCGCCGCTCGATCTGCTTGTCGCGCTCATCGAACAGATGTTCGAGGTTTTCGTCCTTCGTCACCCCGCTCAGGATGCTCACCGCGATCTGCACCAGCAGGCCTGCGCCGACCGTCAGCCCGATCAGCCACAGGGCCGACGTCGCGACCAGAACCTCGGCCCCCGGCGCATAGAGGCTGCCTGCCGCGCGGTAGTCCAGCATCCACGACAGGAACAGGCCATAGACCGCCACGGCGCGAAGGGCCTGCAACACTGCGCCACGTTCCACAAATGTCATCCTGCGCCCCGAAAGGTCCGACTCACCGGACTTTGTGTCCGCTTTACCAGACACGATGTCGCGCAAGACGGACCCCGTGTCAAGTCCGCCCTGCCTCAGAGCAGATGACCCGACTTCGCCGCCTTGGTGTTGAGGTAGGCGTCGTTGTGGCGCGTGCGGCCCACCTGCAGAGGCACCCGCTCCACCACCGTCAGGCCGCAGCTTTCCAGCATCCGCACCTTGGCTGGGTTGTTGGTCAAGAGCCGCACCTGCGCAAATCCCATCCGCCGCAGCAGCTGCGCCCCGATGCGAAAGTCGCGCTCGTCATCCTCGAAGCCAAGGCGATGGTTCGCCTCGACCGTGTCGAAACCCTGATCCTGCAGCGAATAGGCGCGCATCTTGTTGGCCAGCCCGATGCCCCGTCCCTCCTGGTTGAGGTAGAGCAGGACGCCCGCGCCCTCCGCGCCCATCTGGTGCAGCGCGGCGCGCAGCTGCGGGCCGCAGTCGCATTTCAGGCTGCCCAGCAGGTCGCCGGTGAAACAGGCCGAATGCAGCCGCGCCAGCACCGGACGGTCGCGCGGCGGATGGCCGACCTCGACCGCGTAATGCTCCTCGCCGCCATCCTCGGGGCGGAAGATGTGCAGCCGCCCCGCCTCGGCGGCCTCCATCGGCACCCGGGCCGAGACCACGGGGTGCAGGTCCGAAAGCTGCGCCATCTGCGCCTCGGCCGCGTCCCAGTCGATCAGGGTCAGCCCTTCCTCGCCCGCGATGCGCAGGGGTTCCGCCACCGGCAGGATCACGGCCGCCGGCAAAAGCCGCGCCGACTTCGCCAGCCCGATGGCGGCGCGGTGCAGGTCGGCGCTGCCCTCGCGGTCGCTGTGCAGCGGACCCTTCATCGGCGCGCGCAGGTCGTCGGCCGGGTCCGCCACCGCGACGATCCAGCCCGCATCGGCATCGCCCGGCACCATGATCCGCGCCAGATCGCCGTCATAGGCGCGGGCCTTCAGCGTTTCCGCCCGCCGCGCGGTGATGGCCAGCGTCAGGGGCCCCATTACCCGCATCGCCGCCAGCCGCGCCGGGTCCAGCGCCTCGGCCGCGACGGCCAGCACCCCCCGCCCCCCGCCCGTCAGCACGACCGGCACGCCCATGCGCAGGTCGGCGCGGGCGCGGTTCAGCCGTTCGGCGATGCTGGGTCCAAGGATCATGTCAGGTGCCTTCCGCTTCCCGCCTAGATAGCCCCGCGCGCGGGTTTTTGAAACATTCGACGGAAAGGCGACACGTCCACGTGAGAAAACTGTCGCAATTCTTGAGCCTTGCGCAATCCCGCCGCATGTCTGGCGTCAAGGCGAACGAAAGGACCAGCCCGATGGCGAACCTGAAGAAGATCCTGCTTGTCGATGACGACGAAGACCTGCGCGCCGCGCTGGCCGAACAGCTGATCGCGACCGAAGACTTCGACGTGTTCGAGGCCGGCGACGGCCACGAGGCGATGGAAAAGGTCAAGGCCGGGATCTACGACCTCGTGATCCTCGACGTGGGCCTGCCCGACACCGACGGGCGCGAGCTCTGCAAGCGCCTGCGCAAGACCGGCGTGAAATGCCCGGTCCTGATGCTGACCGGCCATGACAGCGACGCCGACACCATCCTCGGCCTCGATTCGGGCGCGAACGACTATGTGACCAAACCCTTCAAGTTTCCGGTCCTGCTGGCCCGCATCCGCGCCCAGCTGCGCACCCACGAACAGTCCGAAGACGCGATCTTCCAGCTTGGCCCCTATACCTTCAAGCCGGCGATGAAGATGCTGATCGACGCCCGCGAGAAGAAGATCCGCCTGACCGAGAAGGAAACCAACATCCTCAAGTTCCTCTACCGCGCGACCGAGGGCGTGGTGCCGCGCGATGTGCTGCTGCACGAGGTCTGGGGCTACAACGCGGGCGTCACGACGCACACGCTGGAAACGCATATTTATCGTCTTCGACAGAAAATCGAACCCGATCCGTCAAATGCGCGCCTTCTTGTTACGGAATCTGGAGGCTACCGGCTCGTCGCCTGAGTCGGACGCGAATCCCCTCGCCGCACCGGGGTTATGATGCGGCATCCTCCCTGTTGGACTGGGCCCGGGTTTCCCGGGCCCTCTTTTTTCAGGCAGCCACGTCTTCAGGGCGCCACGTCTTCAGGGCGCGGGCGATACCACGGGTTCCGGAATCGCCGCCTCGGCCACGAAGGGATAGGCGATGGCCGCGATCTGCTTCTGCTGCGGGCCGTCGACCTTGACGAAATACCAGGAGCCGCCCTCGTTCACGGCCAGCAGCGTCATGCGGTTCAGCGTGGCCTTGCCGCCGGTCTCGGCCACGAAGGACATCGGCACCACCGCCCAGGTCACCGCCGTGCCATCGGCCAGCGCCGCATCCTCGGCCGTCACCGCGCTCATGTCCGACACCGCGTCGCGCACCTTCAGCCCCTTGGTCAGGGCCCTGGTCTGGTCCACCAGCGTCCTGTTCAGGTCCTTCGCCTCGATCCCCGCGCTGCCCGCGAAGATGTTCAGGATGCGCGGCGGAATCGCCTCCACGATCTTCTCGGCGTTGTTCGCCATCGTCGCGCGCAGATAGCCGTCGACGGATTTGGTCAGATCGCCGCGTTCGTCCTCGCTCAGCGGCCGGGCGACGGCCGGCAGGGCGAACAGCAGGGTGGCGGCAATCAGGGCAAGGTGGCGCATGGCGGGTCCTCTCGACAGATCGCGACGGATGTCGCACGGCCCCGCCCCGCGCTCAAGTCACTTTCCCGCTGGCCCGGGCGTTGCCGCCCCCGCCCATGCCAGCTAAGGTCGCTGACCTGACCGGAGACAGCCATGCCCTTCACCCTTGCGACCTGGAACATCAACTCCGTCCGCCTGCGCGAAGGTCTGGTGGCCCGGCTGATGACCGAAGAGGCGCCCGACATCCTCTGCCTGCAGGAATGCAAGTCCCCGGTCGAGAAGATCCCGACCGAGCTGTTCCACAGCCTGGGCTACCGCTACATGGTCGCCCGCGGCCAGAAGGGCTACAACGGCGTCGCCATCCTGTCGAAACTGCCGATCATGGATGCGGGCGACCGCGATTATGCCCAGCTTGGCCATGCCCGCCACGTTGCCGCACGCCTCGAAAACGGCGTGACCATCCACAATGTCTACGTGCCCGCCGGCGGTGACATTCCCGACCGCGACGAGAACGCCAAGTTCGGCCAGAAGCTCGATTTCCTGACCGAGATGCGCGACCACTTCCGCTGGGAAATGCCCGACCGCGCGATCCTGGTGGGCGACCTCAACATCGCCCCGCGCGAGGATGACGTCTGGAACCACAAGGCGCTTCTCAAGATCGTCAGCCATACGCCCATCGAGGTCGAGCACCTCGCCCAGGCGCAGGACGCCGG
The DNA here is from genome assembly GCA_046050045.1 of Pseudomonadota bacterium. Classification (GTDB taxonomy): domain Bacteria; phylum Pseudomonadota; class Alphaproteobacteria; order Rhodobacterales; family Rhodobacteraceae; genus JAOADN01. The sequence goes on from JBJOQI010000038.1 coordinate 4,559, forward strand.
CAAATGGGTCGACGTGACGCGCCAGGACGTGCCGCAGGGGCCGCTCTATTCCTGGTGGTCCTACCGCGCCCCCGACTGGGACGCTGCCGACCGGGGCCGCAGGCTCGACCACATCTGGGCCACCCCCGACATCGCGACCGCCGCCCACGGCAGCCGCATCCTGCGCGCTGCCCGCGGCTGGGACCAGCCAAGCGACCACGTGCCGGTCTTCGCGACCTTCGACCTCTAGGATTCCCGCGCGCCTGTCTTGATTCCCGGCGTGACGACCGCCATTTGCCGTGGTACCTTGCGGCAAATGGCGAAAGTACGGAAAATGCCGGTTCAGAAGGTCAGCAACTCCGGGCGCGTCGGGAAGAGGATGTCTTCCCGTGCCGCCACATCCGTGGCGTCTTCGGCGCTCTCCTCCGCGCCGGTCACACAGTTCCAGTATCGGGACGTGCTGGAAGGAATAGCCGCGCGGCATGTCCGCGCCATTCTGGCCGAGGGCCTCGTCCACCGCGAAGACATCCGCCGCGTTATTCCCGACCGCACGCTCGAGCGCCGGATTTCGGCCAACGAGAAACTGACGACGACCGAAGCCGACGGTATTGCCCGGCTCGCGCGCACCGTGGGTCAGGCGCGCGCGACGTTCGGTGACCCGGGCATCGCCGATGAATGGCTGCGCAGCCCGAATCCCGCGCTCGATGGCAATATCCCGATCGAGATGGCCGCCACCGACATCGGCGCGCGAGAGGTCGAAATCGTCCTTGGGCGCATCGCCCACGGCGTCTACAGTTGATCCGCGCCTGGCGTCTGACCCGCCCCGAATTCGCACCCGGCCTCGATGGCGAGGGCGCGCGCCTGTTCGGCGGGCGCTGGAACAGCCGCGGACGGCCAATGGTCTATTGCTCGGGCTCACTCTCTCTGGCGCTGCTCGAAGTCTGGGTCCATCTTCCCGCCGCACAGCGAAGACCGGGAAGCCTGCCGGAACATGTGAAGGTCGGCCTCGATGTGCCGGCCGACCTGATCGAAACCCACGACCCGGCGTCCGCGGACCTGGCCGACCCTGTCAGGACGACAGGCTTCGGCGACCGATGGCTGGACGAAGGTCGATCCCTGGCGCTTTCTGTGCCATCCGCAATCCTCCCGGAAGAAAGAAGTCTGTTGCTGAACCCGCGCCATCCCGACCTGGCCCGCGTCGACGTGGCGATGCTGGCCCTGTTCCGCTTCGACCAGCGTCTGGCAATCTGATTCAGCCGCGCGCCTCTGCCCCTTCATCTTGACCGAAATACTCCGGGGGGGCGT
>JBJOQI010000039.1:0-6912 GCA_046050045.1 Pseudomonadota bacterium
GGGCCTCGGACGACAAGGGGCAGCTCATGACCTTCATCGAGGCCTGCCGGGCCTGGAAAGCCGTTCACGGCACGCTGCCCGGCAACCTCACGATCTTTCTGGAGGGGGAAGAGGAATCAAGCTCGCCCTCGCTGGTCCCCTTCATGCAGCAAAACGCGGCCGAGCTTTCGGCCGACATCGCGCTGATCTGCGATACCGGGCTGTTCGAAGGCGCGGTTCCCGCCATCACCACCATGCTGCGCGGCCTCGCCAAGTCGGAATTCACCGTCCACGCCGCCAGCCGCGACCTGCATTCGGGCATGTACGGCGGCCTGGCGCGCAACCCTCTGCATGTGCTGACCCGCATCCTTGCCGGCATGCACGACGATCAGGGCCGCGTCACCATCCCCGGCTTCTATGACGGGGTCGAGGAACTGCCCGACACGATCCGGCAGCAGTGGCAGGCACTGGCCTTCGACCACGCCCGCTACCTGGGCGACGTGGGCCTGTCGGTGCCCGCGGGCGAACAGGACCGCACGCCGCTCGAGATGATCTGGTCGCGCCCGACGGCCGAGGTGAACGGCCTCTGGGGCGGCTACACCGGCGCGGGCTTCAAGACCGTGCTGCCCGCCGAGGCGCACGCCAAGGTCAGCTTCCGGCTGGTGTCGAAACAGGACCCCGCCCAGTTGCTGACGAACTTCCGCAGCTGGCTTGAGGCGCAACTGCCCGCCGACTGCACCGTCGAATGGCACGACGCGGTCGAGGGCAGCCCGGCCTCGGTCATGGAAATCACGGACCCTGCCTTCGACGCCGCCCGGTCGGCCCTGACCGAGGAATGGGGTCGCCCCGCCGCCTTCGTGGGCGCCGGCGGCTCGATCCCGATTGCGGGCTACTTCAAGACGATCCTCGGCATGGATTCGATGCTGATCGGCTTTGGCCGCGACGACGACAACATCCACTCGCCGAACGAGAAATACGACCTCGCCTGCTTCCACAAGGGCATCCGCAGCTGGGCGCGGGTTCTGGCGCGGGTGGCCGGTTAGGCCCCCGCCCCCGGAGAAACGGCGCGCACGGCCTTTGCGGCAACCAGAAGCCACGGGGCCAGGTGCAGCAGAAGGTCAAACTAGTCGATCGGGCGCACCAGCGTGCCCGACGCCAGCATCCGCAGCTTCTCCACCAGATGCGGCTCCGGCGAGAACGGCGCAAGGCCAAGTGTCAGCGCCAGGCCGATTGCAGCGATCCACGGCACCTGATCGAGGTACGACAGCATTCAAGGGCCCTCCGCCACATACATTCACATACTTGAATGTATATGCGCACAGAAGACCCGGCCCCGCAAGCCGCATCGTCCTGGTCCTTGGGAAAGTGGCGCGGTGGACGGGGCTCGAACCCGCGACCCCCGGCGTGACAGGCCGGTACTCTAACCAACCGAGCTAGCACCGCGCGCCTGCTGCGGGGCGATCCTTTCGGGCCAGAAGTGGCGCGGTGGACGGGGCTCGAACCCGCGACCCCCGGCGTGACAGGCCGGTACTCTAACCGACTGAGCTACCACCGCGCATCTGGCCGCCCGGATCGCCGTCCGAGCGTGGAGCGGGTCATAAGCATGTGCCGCAGCCCCGTCAAGGACTGCATGCAGGGAAAAGTCGCATTCACTTCAACCACCCCTCACGGCCTGCGGTCGCACCCTCAGCACCCGCAGCGCGTTCAGGATCACGGCCACGTCGATCACCTCCTGCAGGATCGCGCCCTGCACGGGCGGCAGATAGCCCAGCGCCGCCGCCACCATGCCCGCGACCGACAGGCCCAGCCCGGCGACCACGCTTTGCAGCGCAATGCGCCGCGCCGCCTGCGCGATCTGCATCCCCTGCAGGACACGCGCCACCTCGTCGACCAGCAGCACGACATCTGCCGCCTCGGCACTGGCCGCCGCGCCCCGCACCCCCATCGCCACCCCGACGTCCGAGGCCGCCAGCGCGGGCGCATCATTCACTCCGTCGCCCACCATCATCACCGTCCCGAACTTCCGCTCGGCCAGCACGACCATGACCTTGTCGGCCGGCGCCAGCCCCGCGGCCACATGGTCGATCGGCAGCCCGGCCGCGATCCGCCGCGCCACTTCCGGCCGGTCGCCCGTCGCCAGGACCACCCGCTCGATCCCGAACCGGGGCAAGGCGGCAAGGAAGTCGCCGGTCTCCGGCCGCAGCGGATCGGCCAGGTCAAGCCGCGCGACGATCTCGCCGGCCACCCCGACCAGCACCGGCCCGTCGCCGTCACCCTCGGGGTCGCTGCCCGCCAGCCCCAGCCGCTCCCGCACGAAACGCTCGCCGCCGACGACGACGCGCCGCCCCGCGACCACGCCCTCCACCCCGTCGCCCGGGCTTTCGCGCACCGCCTGCGGCACCGCCAGGTCAAGCCCCCGCGCCCGCGCCTCGGCGACAATGGCCTGCGCCACCGGGTGCTTGGACCCCTGCTCCAGCGCGGCCGCCAGCGCCAGCGCATCCGCCTCGCTGATCCCGTCGGTTACCCTGACCCGCAACAGCTTCGGCCGCCCGTCGGTCAGGGTGCCGGTCTTGTCGAGCACGACGACCCTGACCCGCGCCAGGGCCTCCAGCGCCCGGCCGCCCTTGACCAGCACCCCCTGCCCCGCCGCCCGGCTGAGGCCCGAGACCAGCGCCACCGGCACCGCCAGGATCAGCGGGCAGGGCGTCGCCACCACCAGCACCGCCACCGCCCGGATCGGATCGCCCGCCCACCACCAGGCCCAGCCCGCGATCGCCACCGTCACCGCAAGGAACCCCAGCGCATAGCGGTCCGCCATCCGGGCCATCGGGGCGCGCGACTTCTGTGCGTTCTCCACCAGCCGCACGATCCCGGCATAGGTGCTTTCCGCCGCCTCGTGCGTGGCGATCATGTCAAAGGCATCACCGGCATTGGTCGCGCCGCTCATCACCGCAGCACCGGGGTCGTGCCGGACCGGCATCGATTCGCCCGTCAGCGCCGAGCGGTCCAGCACCGCGACCCCCTCGGCCACCGTGCCATCGACCGGCGTCACCTCGCCCGTCCGCACCAGAAGGCGGTCCCCCGGCTGGATCTCGCCGATCGGCACCTCCACCAGCGCGCCGTCCCGGTGCGCGACCGCCGTGCGCGGCATCCGCGACAGAAGCGAGCGCATCTCGCGCGTCGCGCGGCCTTCGGCATAGGCCTCCAGCCAGGACCCGCCGGCATACATCAGCGCAACGACCGCCGCCGCCAATTCCTCGCCGAACCACAGCGCCGCCGACATCGACAGCGCCGCCACAAGGTCAAGCCCCACCTCGCCCCGCCGGAGCGAGGCCGCAATGTCCAGCAGCAGCACCGCCAGCACGGCACCCGCCGCCACGGCAAAGACCTGATCGGCCCGCGCGGCATCGCCCGTCTGCAACAGCGCGATCCCGATGCCAAGGCCGGCCAGCGGCACCACCGCCGCCACACGCTTCAGCGATTGGACGCCCAGCGCCATCCCTTGCCCCAGCTGCCTGCCCCCGGACTTGGGCACGCGCCCCCGTCCGGCGCAAGGGGCACCGATGCCGCAGGGAATGGCCGGGGATGGTGGGCGATGAGAGACTCGAACTCCCGACATCCTCGGTGTAAACGAGGCGCTCTACCAACTGAGCTAATCGCCCGGACCGCCCGCCTTCTACCGGCGCGCGCAGCCCGAGGCAAGCCTGCCGGCCCGCCCGGAAACGTCGAAGGCGCACCCTGTGCCGGGGCGCGCCTTCGGGAATGATGGTGGGCGATAACGGATTTGAACCGCTGACATCTTCGATGTGAACGAAGCGCTCTACCGCTGAGCTAATCGCCCGTGGGCGCGGTTCCTAACCCTATTCCCCGGTCTCTGCAAGGGCGTCGTTGGCGGCTTTCGCACGCGCCTTTCCGCCGCCGTCGCCCTCGCCCGGACGGCGCAGCTTGACGACCAGCATCTCGCCCTTGGCCATGCCCCGGTGCTTGTTCACCTTGGCCTTACCGAAGGGCGGAATGGCCAGCGTCTCGTCGCTGGCCAGCGCATCGCCCAGCACCTTGAGCGTGGCCTCGACCACGTCCTTGACCAGTTTCTTCTTGGCCCCGGACGCGGCCACCACGCGCTCGATCAGTTCCTTCTTGCGGACGGTCGTTCCCCCTGCGGCGGGGCCGGCCACGGCTTCGGGTGCAGGCGATACCGCCGCCTTGGCGGCAGCCGGGGCCCTGGGCTTTGCGGCAGCTGGCGCCGCACCGGCCACGACCTTTGCGCGCGCCGGCCGCGCCACCCGGCCGGCACCTGCCGCCGCCGGTTTCGCGCGCGTTGCCTTCGGTTTCGCTTCGTCACTCATTGCCGCAATCCCCTTTTCGGTTTGGCGCGACTATAGGGACGCCCTTGCCGGATTTCCACAAGGATCGGAAACAATGGCAAGGGGCGCGCCCCCTGCGGAACGCGCCCCCCCAAACCCTCGCTCTCGCGTGGCGTCGATCAGTGCGCCACCGCCCCCGCCGCATCGCCCTTGTCGGTCATGGCGGCCTTGGCGGCGGCTTCCTCGGCCTCTTCGTCCCAGACGATCGGCTCCGGCATCCGGACCAGCGCCCGCGCCAGCACCTCGCGCACGTGTTTCACCGGCACGATCTCCATCCCCTGCTTCACGTTGTCGGGGATCTCGGCCAGATCCTTAGCGTTCTCCTCGGGGATCAGCACGGTCTTGATGCCGCCCCGCAGCGCCGCCAGCAGCTTCTCCTTCAGCCCGCCGATCGGCAGGGCATTGCCGCGCAGCGTGACCTCGCCGGTCATGGCGATGTCCTTGCGGACCGGAATCCCCGTCAGCACCGACACGATCGAGGTGACCATCGCCAGACCCGCGCTCGGCCCGTCCTTGGGCGTCGCGCCTTCCGGCACGTGCACGTGGATATCGACCTTCTCGAACTTGGTCGGCTTGACGCCCAGGTCCGGCGAGACCGACCGCACATAGCTTGCCGCGGCCTCGATCGATTCCTTCATCACGTCGCCAAGCTTGCCCGTGGTCTTCATCCGGCCCTTGCCCGGCAGCTTCAGCGCCTCGATCTGCAACAGATCGCCGCCCACGCTGGTCCAGGCCAGGCCCGTCACCACGCCCACCTGATCCTCGGCCTCGGCCAGGCCATAGCGGTACCGCTTGACGCCGAGATAGTCCTCCAGCGTCTCGGGCCCGATCACCACCTCGGCCACGTCCTTGCGCACGATCTTGGTCAGCGCCTTGCGCGCCAGCTTGGCGATCTCGCGCTCGAGGTTCCGCACCCCGGCCTCGCGCGTGTAGGTGCGGATCATCTCGTTCAGCGCCGCGTCCGTCACCTCGAACTCGCCCTTCTTGAGCCCGTGGTTCTTGACCTGCTTGGGGATCAGGTGCCCCTTGGCGATCTCGCGCTTCTCGTCCTCGGTGTAGCCCGCCAGCGGGATGATCTCCATCCGGTCCAGCAGCGGCCCCGGCATGTTGTAGGAGTTCGCCGTCGTGATGAACATCACCTGGCTCAGGTCGTACTCGACCTCCAGATAGTGGTCCACGAAGGTCGCGTTCTGCTCGGGGTCCAGCACCTCGAGCATGGCGCTCGCCGGATCGCCGCGGAAGTCCTGCCCCATCTTGTCGATCTCGTCGAGCAGGATCAGCGGGTTGGTGGTCTTGGCCTTCTTCAGCGACTGGATGATCTTGCCGGGCATCGAGCCGATATAGGTCCGGCGGTGGCCGCGGATCTCGGATTCGTCGCGCACGCCGCCCAGCGAGATGCGGATGAACTCGCGTCCCGTGGCCTTGGCGACCGACTTGCCAAGCGAGGTCTTGCCCACGCCGGGCGGCCCGACGAGGCAGAGGATCGGGCCCTTCAGCGCCGAGGACCGCGCCTGCACGGCAAGGTATTCGACGATCCGTTCCTTGACCTTCTCAAGCCCGTAGTGATCGGCGTCCAGCACCGCCTGCGCGGCCTTCAGGTCCTTCTTGACCTTCGACTTCTTGCCCCAGGGCAGCGACAGCAGCCAGTCGAGGTAGTTCCGCACCACCGTCGCCTCGGCCGACATCGGGCTCATCGCGCGCAGCTTCTTCAGCTCGGCTTCCGCCTTCTCGCGCGCCTCTTTCGAGAAGCGGGTCTTGCGGATCTTCTCGACCAGTTCGTTCAGCTCGTTCTGGCCGTCCTCGCCGTCGCCGAGTTCCTTCTGAATGGCCTTCATCTGCTCGTTCAGATAGTACTCGCGCTGCGTCTTCTCCATCTGCGTCTTGACGCGGCTCTTGATCTTCTTCTCGACCTGAAGAACCGACATCTCGCCCTGCATCAGGCCATAGACCTTCTCCAGCCGCTCGCCCACGTCGAGCGTCTCCAGCAGGTCCTGCTTCTGCGCCACTTCGATGCCCAGATGCCCCGACACCAGGTCGGCCATCTTCGCGGCATCGCGCGTCTCGGCGACGGCGGCCAGGGCCTCTTCGGGGACGTTCTTCTTGATCTTGGCGTATTTCTCGAATTCCTCGCCCACCGACCGCAGCAGCGCCTCGATGGTGGCCTTCTCGCCCAGGGTCTCGCTCAGGATCTCGGCGTGCGCCTCGAAGAAATTGTCGTTCTTCAGGAACTCGGTGATCCGCACGCGAGCCTTGCCCTCGACCAGCACCTTCACGGTGCCGTCGGGCAGTTTCAGCAGCTGCAGCACATTGGCCAGCACGCCGCTGCGATAGATTCCGTCCGCCTTCGGGTCATCGACCGTCGGGTCGATCTGCGACGACAGCAGGATCTGCTTGTCGTCCTGCATCACCTCTTCCAGGGCGCGCACCGATTTCTCGCGGCCGACGAACAGCGGCACGATCATGTGCGGGAAAACGACGATGTCGCGAAGCGGCAGCACCGGATAGGAGTGGCTTTCGCCGAGAACGATGGTTGGCCGGGTTTTTGGGGTCGTCATGGCCTTATCCTTTT
>JBJOQI010000040.1:0-3139 GCA_046050045.1 Pseudomonadota bacterium
GGGGCTGTGACCGCCATCGGCGCACCGCCGGGCGCTTCTCGCCGGAACGGCGAGGCAGGATCGGGGTCATCATGATGGACATGGATGACCGGCATCCCGCGCGACCGGAAAAGGGCCACCAGGTCGCCCATCCGGTCCGGCGCTTGGGGCACCGCGACGTCGCGCCCGGCGGCTATGCGGTCGGCCATGCCCTGCTGCATGTCGATGACGAGAAGCGCGGTACGATGCGACATGGCCACCCTTACCTCTTGTGGATCACCGCCACCTGATCCTTGCGCTTCTTGTCGTACTTCACCTGAAAGACGAAGCAGCCCGAGATATCTGGCGCCAGCGCCGCGAAGGCCGCCTGAAGTGCCTTGTCCTTGTGGGCAAAGCTGCGCTGCTCGGAGAATCCGCGGAACAGGTCGGCCGTCTTGGTGATGCCCTTCTTCTCGTAGGCCTCGGGCTGCCAGCGCAGGTCCTCGATGATGTAGAGCCCGCCGGGCTTCAGCTTCGGGAACAGCTCAAGGAACGCGTTCTGCTGGTGGTGGCTCGCGTGGCTGGCGTCATCGATGATGATGTCGAAGTCGGGCATCTCCTTGGCCGCTGTGGCGATCAGCGCGCGGTCGTCCATGTCGACGCGGTGAAAGCTGAAGCGCGCGTCCGAGAACCACGAGAAATCCGAGATGTCGAGCCCGTGGATGCGCGCCTTCGGGAAGTATTCCAGCCACATCCGGACCGAGGGCAGGTCGGTCGTCTGCCGGTCCGCGCCCTTGCCATGTTCCGGCCCGCCGATCTGCAGGCCCATCTCCAGAAAGGCGATCTCCCGCTCGCGATACGGCAGGAACAGCATCTGGTAGAGTTCCGAATACCGGTGCTTGGTCGATCCCTTGTCCGATCCGTAGCGGTCGGCAAGGTCGGTCAGGTTCGGGATCGGCTCCGCCGCCTTTGCCTCGACCGGCTTCTTTCTGGTGCTCGCCATTCTGTGTCCCTCGTGACGTTGCCGGTTCCGGCCGACCTATCGCGCGATGAAATCGGCCTTGCCCAACTCCACCCCGTTGTGACGCAGGATGTTGTAGGCCGTGGTCAGGTGGAAATAGGCATGCGGCAGCGCCACGCCCGACAGGTAGGCCTGCCCGGGCAACTGCTTGTCCTCGCCTCGCTGGCGATAGGTCACGACCTTTCCTGCCGCATCCGCCAGCATGTCGGGCGAGATCGTCGCCAGAAAGGCCCGCGTCCGCGCGATTCGGTCCTGAAGCTCGGCAAAGCTGGTCTCGGTGTCGGCCATCGGCGGATTGTCCACGCCCGCCAGACGGGCCGAAGCCCCCTTGGCGAAGTCCGAGACCAGCTGAACCTGCTTGGTAAAGCTGAACATGTCAGGGAACAGGCGGAAACTCAGGATGGCGGCTGGGTCGATCTTCCTGGCCTCGCAATGCGCCTCGGCCTTCGTCAGGATGCCCGACAGGACCCCCAGCATGTGATCGAATTGGGCGACGGACTGGTCATGCATCGGGGTCTTGCTCCAGGCTTGGGTTGCGCAAGCTTTGTTTCCTGCTGCCCGACCCCTGTCAACAAACACGACGTCCTGCAAGGATGAAACAGCATGTGACCGGGCCGCCCCTTTCGCACCCGCGCGACGTTGCGTAGAACCCCGCCACGCCCGAGGAGCCTTTCATGACCCCGACCGAAGCACGCCGCAGCCGCTGGGCTGTCGCCACGATGTTTGCCGCCAACGGCTTCACGATGGGGGCCTGGGCACCGCAGATCCCGCTTCTGCTGCCGCGCCACGGCATCACGGAATCGACGCTCGGCTGGCTGATCGTCGCACTTGGCGTGGGCGCGGTCGGCGCGATGCTGTTTGCCGGACGGCTGATTGCCCGCCACGGCTCGCGCCGCGTGGTGGTCATGTTCGCCTTTGCGCTGGTGCCGATGCTGCCGCTTGTCGTCTTTTCGCCGTCGATCTGGCTTCTGGCCGTGGCGATGGCGCTTCTGGGCGCGATGCTCGGTTGCATGGATGTCGCGATGAACTCGGTCGCGGTCGAGGTCGAGCGCCGGCTTGGCCGCGCCATCATGTCCTCGTCGCATGGATTCTGGAGCCTTGGCGGCTTTGTCGGCGGCACGGTGGGAAGCTGGCTCATCGCCCGCACCTCGGCCGAGGTTCAGGCGCTGGCTGCCGCCGCCATCGTTCTGGCGATGATCCTGGCCGCGATCCCCTTCCTGAAGGGCGAGCCGCCGCACCCCGCCGATCACGCGGGCGACAGGCCGCGCGGCCTTCTGCCCCGCGATCTGGGGATCTGGGTTCTGGGCGGCATGGCGCTGTTCTCGATGGTGCCCGAAGGCGCCGTGCTCGACTGGGCGGCGCTGTACCTCCAGGACGAGCTCGGGGCCGGTCTCTTCGTCTCGGGTCTGGGGTTTGCCTTCTTCTCGGGCGCGATGGCGATCATGCGCTTTGCCGGCGACAGCGTCAGGAACCGCTTCGGCGCGGTGATGACGCTGCGCGTGTCTGGCATCCTCGGCGCGGTCGGCCTGTTGATCGGGGCGATGGCTGCGGATCCGGTCATCGCCATCTTCGGCTTCACGCTTGCAGGGTTCGGCGTGGCGAACATGGTGCCGGTGCTGTTCTCGGCCGCCGGGAACTACCCCGGCCATGCCTCGGGGTCCGCGATCTCGGCCGTCACCATGGTGGGCTACGCGGGCATCCTGGTCGCCCCGTCCTCGATCGGCTTCGTGGCCGAACACGTGGGCCTTGCCCCGACCTATGCGGCGCTTGCGCTGCTTCTGCTCGGTGTCGCGGCGCTTGCCGGCCGCGCGGCAATGGCCGACGGCTTGGCGGCCCCGTCACCGGGGCCGCAAGGCATTACTGCCCCAGGCACCACTTCATGATCGCCTTCTGGGCGTGCAGGCGGTTCTCGGCCTCGTCGAAGATCACCGAATGCGGCCCGTCCATCACCCCGCTGGTGGCCTCGTCGTCGCGATGCGCGGGCAGGCAGTGCATGAACAGTGCGTCCGGCTTGGCCATCGACATCAGCATCTCGTTCACCTGATAGGGCCGCAGCTGGTTGTGCCGCCGTTCGCGCGCCGAGACCGGATCATGCATGCTGACCCAGGTGTCGGTCACCACCACATCCGCGCCCCGCACCGCCTGCGCCGGATCACGCTC
>JBJOQI010000041.1:0-5951 GCA_046050045.1 Pseudomonadota bacterium
CGCGCAGGCGCTGGCCTGTTCGCACCGCACGGTCGAGGTGCACCGCGCGAACATGATCCGCAAGATGCAGGTCCGGAACAGTTTCGAGCTGGTCCGCAAGCTGCTGGCCGCGCCCGAGGGCGACGGGGGCGGATGATCCTTTCCCGGTGGCCCCCTCGCCCCCATCTCCGCCCCACGAGGGGGAGGGGAGGCGCCCGCGATGGGGGCTAGGAAGAGCGTCTGACGGAATGAATTTCCCTCCCCCCAGGGTGGGAGAGGGAGAGGGGGGGCTCTGGGTTGTGCAGCCTCAGGCCGAGGTCGCGGTCTTCTTCGCCGGTGCCTTGGCCTTGGCCCCGGTCGTCTTCGCCGCGGCCTTCGGTTTCGTCGCCTTCGGCGCTGCGGCCTTGCGGGCGGGCTTCTTGCCGGACTTCCCGGACTTTTCGGCAATCAGTGCCAGCGCCTCGTCCAGCGTCACGGCTTCGGGCGCGATGTCCTTGGGCAGGGTCGCGTTGACCTTTTCCCACTTCACGTAGGGCCCGTAGCGGCCGGCCATCACCTGGACCGCGCCGCCGTCGGGGTGCGCGCCAAGATCGCGCAGGGCGGCGGGGGCGCTGCTGGTGCGGCTGCCGCGGCTGGCCTTCTGGGCCAGAACCTCGACCGCGCGGTTCATGCCGATGGTAAAGACCTCGTCCGCCTCGGGCAGGTTCGCATAGGTCGAATTGTGCTTCACATAGGGGCCGTAGCGGCCGATCCCGGCCTCGACCTGCGCGCCGTCGTCGGGGTGGGTGCCGATGACGCGCGGCAGGTTCAGAAGGCGCAGGGCGCGTTCAAGGTCCATCGCCTCAGGCGTCCAGCCCTTGGGCAGGCTGGCGCGGTCGGGCTTGGGGTTGGCCTCGGTCGCCTCGCCGCGCTGGACGTAGGGGCCGAAGCGGCCCGCGCGCAGCGTGATCTCCTGCCCGGCCTCGTCCAGGCCAAGCGTGCGGCCATCGACTGCGCCTGCCTCGCCCTCGCCCGAGATCGGCCGGGTGTAGCGGCATTCGGGGTAGTTCGAGCAGCCGATGAAGGCCCCGCCCGAGCGCGCGGTCTTGAGGTTCAGGCGCCCCTTGCTACAGGTCGGGCAGACCCGCGGGTCTGACCCGTCGGCGCGGGCGGGGTAGAGGTGCGGGGCAAGGAAGTCGTCGATCTTTTCAAGGACTTCGCCGATGCGGAGTTCCGTGGTCTCGGCAATCGCGGCGGTGAAGTCGCGCCAGAACCGGGCCAGCACATCCTTCCAGTCGCGCTGGCCGGCCGAGATGTCGTCAAGCTCGCCCTCCAGATCGGCGGTGAAGTCGTATTCGACATACTTGCGGAAGAAGTTCGTGAGGAACGCCGTCACCAGACGCCCCTTGTCCTCGGGGATCAGGCGGTTCTTGTCCTTGCGGACATATTCGCGGTCCTGGATCGTGGTAACGATCGAGGCATAGGTCGAGGGGCGGCCGATCCCCAGTTCTTCCATGCGCTTGACCAGCGTCGCCTCGGTGTAGCGGGGCGGGGGCTGGGTGAAGTGCTGCTCGGACGCGACGGATTTCTTCTCGGCCTTCTCGCCCTGCATGATGACCGGCAGGCGCGCGCCGTCCTCGCCCTCGTCGTCGTCGCGGCCTTCGTCGTAGATCTTGAGGAAGCCGTCGAACATCACGACCTGGCCGGTCGCGCGCAGGCCCACCTGCCCGTCGGGGCTGATGACCTCGACCGTGGTGCGTTCCAGCCGCGCTGCGGCCATCTGGCTGGCAAGGGTGCGCTTCCAGATCAGGTCGTAGAGCTTGCGCTGGTCATCCTCGAGCCGGAGCTTCTCGGGCGAGGCCGACATGTCGGTGGGTCGGATGCATTCATGCGCTTCCTGCGCGTTCTTGGCCTTGTTCTTGTACATGCGCGGGCTGTCGGGCACGTAGTCGGCCCCGAAGCGGCGCTTGATCTCGTCGCGCGCGGCCATGACCGCCTCGGGCGCCATGTCGATGCCGTCGGTGCGCATGTAGGTGATGTGGCCGGCCTCATAGAGGCGCTGGGCCGCGTTCATGCAGACCTTGGCGCCCATGCCGAACTTGCGGCTGGCCTCCTGCTGCAGGGTCGAGGTCATGAAGGGCGGGTAGGGGTTGCGGGCGGCGGGCTTCGATTCGACCGACTGCACCGACAATGCGCGGGATGTGACAGCCTTGACCGCAAGTTCGGCGGCTTCGGCGGTCGGAATGTCGAACTTGTCCAGTTTCTTGCCGCCAAGGATGGTCAGCCGGGCTGTGTAGTCCTGCCCGCGCGGCGTGGTCAGGACGGCCGAGACGGTCCAGAATTCGCGGGCGCGAAAGGCCTCGATCTCCATCTCGCGCTCGACGATCAGGCGCAGACAGACCGACTGCACGCGCCCCGCCGATCGGGCACCGGGAAGCTTGCGCCAGAGCACCGGCGAGAGGTTGAAGCCCACGAGATAGTCGAGCGCGCGGCGGGCCAGATAGGCCTCGACCAGCGGCGCGTCGATGTCGCGGGGTTTCGCCATCGCCTCGGTCACGGCGGACTTGGTGATCGCGTTGAAGGTGACGCGGCGGACCGTCTTGCCCTTCTTGAGGCTCGAGGCCAGCGCCTCGCGCAGGTGCCAGGAAATCGCCTCGCCCTCGCGGTCGGGGTCGGTGGCGAGGATCAGGGTGTCGTCGGTCTTGAGCGCCTCGGCAATGGCGCGGACGTGCTTTTTCGATTCGGGCGCGACCTCCCAGGTCATGCCGAATCCCTCGTCGGGATTCACCGATCCGTCCTTGGCGGGCAGGTCGCGGACATGGCCGTAAGAGGCGAGAACGGTATAGTCGGACCCCAGATACTTGTTGATTGTCTTGGCCTTGGCGGGAGATTCGACAACGACGACGGCCATGGCAACCTCGGGGAAAGGGGCTTCGTTTCTACGGGGGGCGAACATGGGTGCCACGGCGGGCCGTGTCAATGCGGCGGCGCGGCAGATGATCGGGCGCGGGCTGCGGGGTGTCTTTTGCGCCGTCAGACCCGCGCGATCAGGCCGCCGGGCTGGCGCTGGATGCGGCCGTCAAGCTCCAGCGACAGCAGAAGCGGCGCGACATCGCTGGCGGGCAGCGCGAGGTCGCGGATCAGCTGATCCTCGGCCAGCGGCGAGGGGCCGAGCAGGTCGAGGATGCGCGCCTGTCCTGCGGCCTCGGGCAGGGCGACGCGGGCAGACGGCGCGGGAGCGGTCGCCGCCGGGGGCGGGGCCGCTGCGGGCCGGGGGGTGTCGCGGGGTGCCAGGTGGGCCAGCACATCCTCGGGGCCGCGCACCAGCACCGCGCCGTCGCGGATCAGTGCGTTGCAGCCGCCCGCCCGCCCGTCGAACGGGTGGCCGGGCACGGCCATCACCTCTCGCCCCTGGTCGAGCGCGGTGCGGGCAGTGATGAGACTGCCCGATTGCAGCGCGGCCTCGACCACCACGATGGCCTGCGACAGGCCCGAGATGATCCGGTTGCGCTGCGGAAAATGCCGCGCCTGCGGGTCGAGCCCGATGGGCTGCTCCGACAGCCGCAGGCCCTGGCGGGCAATGTCGCGGGCGAGTTCGGCGTTTTCGGACGGATAGATGACGTCGAGCCCGCCGGCCTGAACCGCGATCGTCCCGAAGGGCAGGGCGGCGCGATGGGCGGCGGCGTCGATGCCGCGGGCAAGGCCCGAGGCGATGACGAAGCCGGCCTCGCCCAGCCCCTCGGCCAGGCGGCGGGCCATGCGCAGGCCCAGCGACGAGGCATTCCGCGCGCCGACCATGCCGATGACCGGGCGCGAGAACAGGTTGCCGTCGCCCAGGGCCCAGAACAGCGGCGGCGCATCGGCGATGCGGGCGAGCGGCGCGGGATAGTCGGGCGCGCCGAGAAAGACGAGCCGCGCGCCGAGCCTTTGGCCTGCCTTCAGCTCTGTCTGGGCGACGGGCTCGGGGCAGGGTTCATAGTCGTCAATGCCGCTGGCCCGCGCGATGGCGGGCAGCGCCGCCAGTGCGGCAGCGGCGGTGCCGTGGTCGGAGAGCAGGCGGAGAAACGTCGCCGGGCCGACCCTGCGGGAGCGAATGAGACGAAGCCAGGAGAGTCTGTCGTCTTCCGTGGTGGGTGGGGTGAAGGGGGTGGGGTAAGAAAACAAACCGTGAAGCCCCGTGCCTTCGTCTCACTCGCAAGGCCAAGACTGCGGAATCGAGGTTAACGAAGGCTTACGATTCGGGCCTCGGGCGGCGGGTTCCGCAAATTTTCCTGAAATTGTCGCCGAAGCGGAACCGCAGATGCGAGAGCCTGCTTCCCCGCCCGGCCAGCGTCAGGCAGCCGAGCCGCCGACCGTCAGCCCGCCGATCAGCAGCGTCGGCTGGCCCACGCCCACCGGTACCCATTGCCCGGCCTTGCCGCAGTTGCCGATGCCGGGGTCGAGCTTCATGTCATTGCCGATGGCGCGGATGTTCTTCAGCGCGGTCGCGCCGTCGCCGATCAGGGTCGCGCCCTTCACGGGCGCGCCGACGACGCCATTCCTGACGCGGTAGGCCTCGGTGCAGGAAAAGACGAACTTGCCGTTGGTGATGTCGACCTGGCCCCCGCCGAAGCCCACGGCATAGATGCCGTCCCGGACTTCGGACAGGATCGCGGCGGGGTCGCCCGACCCGCCCAGCATGTAGGTGTTGGTCATCCGCGGCATCGGAATATGGGCAAAGCTTTCGCGCCGCCCGTTGCCGGTGGGTTTCACCCCCATCAGGCGGGCATTCTGGCGGTCCTGCATGAAACCCACGAGGATGCCGTCCTCGATCAGGACATTGCGGGCCGAGGGCGTGCCTTCGTCATCGACGGTGATCGAGCCGCGGCGGTCGGGGATGGTGCCGTCATCAAGGACTGTGACGCCGGGCGCGGCGACGCGCTGCCCCATCAGCCCCGCGAAGGCCGAGGTCTGCTTGCGGTTGAAGTCGCCTTCCAGCCCGTGGCCCACCGCCTCGTGCAGCAGGACGCCCGGCCAGCCCGCGCCGCAGACCACGTCCTTGACGCCGGCAGGCGCCGCCTCGGCCCGCAGGTTCACCAGCGCGATGCGCAGCGCCTCCTGCACCTCGCCCTTCCAGTGGTCGGGCTGCATCAGCGCCGTCAGGCCCTTGCGCCCGCCGCCGCCGGTGCCGCCGGTCTCGCGGCGGCCGTTTTCCTCGACGATGACCGAGACGTTCAGCCGTGCCATCGGGCGGATGTCGGACACCAGCCCGCCTTCCGGGCGCAGGATGAAGACCTCTTGCAGCGAGGCGGCGATGGTGGCCGAGACCTGCACGATGCGGGGGTCGAGCGCGCGGGCAAAGGCGTCGATCTCGCGCAGGGTCTCGACCTTGACCCCGAAGGTCGCGTCGAGCATTGGGTCGGCGTCGGTGTACAGCCGGGTATTGGTGCCCAGCGGGGCATCGGCCAGGGTGCCGCCGCCCTGACCCACGGCAAGGCGGGCGGTTTCGGACGCGCGGCGCAGGGCTTTTTCGGAAATTTCCGTCGAATGGGCATAGCCCGCGACTTCGCCCCGGACCGCGCGCAGGCCGAAGCCCTCGGCCGCGTCATAGCTGGCGGTGCGCAGGCGGCCATCGTCGAAGACCAGCGCCTCGGACCGGCGGCGTTCGAGGAACAGCTCGCCATCGTCGGCCCCGGCCGTCGCCTGGCGCAGGACCGACAGGGCGGCAGTTTCGTCGATCAGCGTCTCGAAAGGGGAAAACCGCGTGTCGTCCATGTGCCCGCCCGTGCCTGTCATTGAGGTGGATCAAGTCGCGGCCACATGCCGCAACAGTTTCGCTTGTCGCTTCACCTCTAATATGTTTTTAGAGCGACGAGATACAACGGCCCCCGCGCGCCGGGGAAACCGATGCGGCGGGATACGGCCGCACCAACGACGGGAACACGGGATATGCGTCTTTTCGGCTTTCTGACCGGCCTTGCCGCCGCCGCAACTGCAACCGCGATGACCGGGGC
>JBJOQI010000042.1:0-9629 GCA_046050045.1 Pseudomonadota bacterium
GCGCTCGGCACACGGGTATCGGCGGCGATGTGCGGCGTCACCGTCACGCGCGGGTGCGACCAGTAGGGGTGATCCCCGGGCAGAGGCTCGACCCGGAAGACATCGAGCGTCGCATGGCCCACCTGCCCGGCATCCAGCGCCGCCAGCAGGGCCGCGTCGTCGACCAGCGCGCCGCGTCCGGGGTTGATGATGACCGCCCCGCGCTTCATCGCCGCAAGGCGGCGCGCGTCGAGCAGGTTCGTCGTGTCGGCGGTCAGCGGCATCAGCGTGACCACGATGTCAGCCCGCGCCAGGGCCTGTGCCAGCCCCTCGTCGCCTGCCAGGCACTCGACCCCGTCGACGGACTTCTGCGACCGGCTCCAGCCCAGCACGCGGAAGTTCAGCGCGGCCAGCGCACGGGCCGAGGCCGCGCCAAGCTCGCCCAGGCCGAGGACCGCCACGGTCCGCTCGCGCGCCAGCGGCGGCAGGGTGCTGTTGCGCCAGATGCCGTCCTGACCGTGGATATGCGCATCCATCCCGAGGTGGTGGCGCAGCACATGGCCCACGACATATTCCACCATGCCCTCGGTCAGTTCATGGTTGACCATCCGCGCGAGCGGCTGGGTCAGGGTCGGGTTGATCACCAGCCTTTCCACCCCGGCCCAGAGGTTCAGGACGGCCTTGGCGTTGCGGTAGGGGGTGAAGTCGGTGATGACGCCGCCCGGCGCAAAGATGATGTAGTCGACCGCCGCCGGATCGGGCGCCTCGGGGGCAAGCGCCACGTCGAGACCCGCGGCACGAAAGGCGTCCGGCAGGGCATCCTTGTAGTCAAGCCAGTTCTGCGGTCCGGCGGCGAAGAAGACGGTCACGGGTATGGGCACAGGCATGGGTATGGGCATGGGGGTCTCAGCGTGGGCGGTGGACATGGGCGCTCTGGATCAGGCCGAAGGCGATGATCAGGATCATCATCGAGGTTCCGCCATAGGACACCAGCGGCAGTGGCACGCCCACAACCGGGATCAGCCCCATCACCATCGACATGTTCACCGCGAAAAACAGGAAGAAGGTGGTGGCGAGGCCATAGATCAGCAGGGCCGAGAACCGGTCGCGGTTCTGCAAGGCCGAGGTGAAGCAGAAGAACAGCACCAGCGCGAACAGCATCAGCAGTGACACGCCGCCGACAAAGCCGAATTCCTCGGCCAGGGTGTTGAAGATGAAGTCGGTGTGCTTTTCGGGCAGGAAGTTCAGCTGTGACTGCGAGCCCTGCATGAAGCCCTTGCCGCCCCAGCCGCCGGACCCCAGCGCGATCTGCGCCTGCATGATGTTGTAGCCAGCGCCGAGCGGGTCGTTCGCGGGGTCGAGGAAGGTGTCGATGCGGCGGAACTGGTAGTCCTTGATCAGCTGCCAGGTCGTGCCGCGGCTTTCGAAGACGGCAAAGATCAGCCCGCCGATGCCGACGATGACCGTCCCGAAGTACCACAGGCTGACCCCGGCGGCGAGCATCACCGCCCCGCCGCCCATCACCAGCATCAGCGAGGTGCCGAGGTTGGGCTGCATCAGCACCAGCGCCGTGGGCGCAAGGATGATGGCGACCGGGATCAGCACCCAGAGCGGGCGCGAGACGCGCTTGACGTCGAGCCAGTCGTAATAGGCCGCCAGCAGCATCACCATGGTGACCTTCATCAGCTCGGAGGGTTGCAGCTGGATCGGGCCGAGGTCGAGCCAGCGCTGCGCGCCCTTGCCGACATCGCCGATCAGCTCGACCAGGATCAGCAGCAGGAAGGCCACGACATAGGCCAGCACCGACAGGTTGCGCCAGAACCAGATCGGCACGAAGGCCACGATGAACATGCCCAGCATCCCGGCGGCAAAGACCTTCATCTGCCGCATCGACCAGGTGTCGATGTCGCCGCCCGCGACCGAATAGAGCATCAGGAAGCCGACGGCGGCGATGGCGGTCATCAGGAAGATCAGCGGCCAGCTGAGGTAGAGCACCTTGCGGATGCCCGAGGGCACGGTCTTGAGCTGATACTCGAGATAGCTCACGCGCGGATCCTCGCGCCGGTGCCGCCCTCGTCCTCGGGGTCGAGCAGCCGCAGGTCCTTGCGCTCGGACTCGATCCGGGTGCGCTGGCTTTCGGGATAGGCCTCGAGCGGGGGCAGACCGCCGTGCAGGGCAAAGAGCAGGATGTCGCGCGCGATCGGCGCGGCTGCGGCCGAACCGCCGCCGCCATGTTCGACCACCAGCGAGACCGCGACCTTCGGCCGGTCGAAGGGGGCGTAGCAGACAAACAGGGCGTGGTCGCGCCGTTCCCAGGGAAGGTCGTCGTTCGAGATCACGCCCGCGGCGCGTTCGGCCGCGGTGATGTTGCGGACCTGGCTGGTGCCGGTCTTGCCGGCCATGCGGAAGGCGTCCTCGACCACCCGCGAGCCGTTCGCGGTGCCGCGTTTCGAATTCACCACGTCGTGCATCCCCTGCCGGACCAGCGCCAGCAGGTCGGGTGGGATGTCGAGCGGCGGCGCTTCGGCCAGCGGCTCGTCGGTGCCGTCGATGGCGCGGACCAGCCGCGGCGCGATCATCCGCCCCGAGGCGATGCGCGCCGTCATCACGGCCAGCTGCAAGGGTGAGGCCAGCACGAAACCCTGACCGATCGCGGCGTTCAGCGTGTCGCCGATCAGCCATTCCTTCTGGTATTTCTCGACCTTCCAGGTCTTGTCGGGGGCGAGCCCCTCGGAGATGGCCGACATCGGCAGGTCGTGGCGCACCCCGATGCCAAGCCGGCGGGCCATGTCGGCGATCTTATCGATGCCGACGCGCTGGGCGACGTCGTAGTAGAAGACGTCGCAGGACTGTTCGAGGCTTTCGGTCAGGTGCACATGGCCGTGGCCGGACCGCCGCCAGCAGTGGAACCGGCGGTTGCCGAGTTCGAGGAAACCGGGGCAATAGACCGTCTCGTCCGGGCCGATCACGCCGGCCTCGAGCGCGGCAAGGGCGGTCACCATCTTGAAGGTCGAGCCGGGCGGATAGGCGCCCTGCACCGTCTTGTCGGCAAGCGGGCGGTGGTCGTTTTCCGTCAGCGACTGGTAGTCGGCGCTGGAGATGCCGCGGACAAAGAGGTTCGGGTCGAAGCTGGGGGAGGAGTTGATCGACAGGATGTCGCCGGTCTCGACATCGATCACGACGGCCGCGGCGCTTTCATCGCCGAGCCGTGCCTGGGCGTAGTTCTGCAGAAGCCGGTCGATGGTCAGCTGCACCGTGGCCCCGGCGATGCCTTCCTCGCGCCCGATCTCGCGCATTTCGCGGCCCGAGGAGTTGACCTCGATCCGGCGGCTGCCGGCCGAGCCGCGCAGCGAGTCCTCGAGCTTTGCCTCGATCCCGAGCTTGCCGATCTGGAACCGCGGAATCTGCAGCAGGGGATCGGGGTCCTCGATCCGCGACAGGTCGTAGTCGCTGACCGGGCCGACATAGCCCAGCACATGCGCGAAATCGCCGGCCTGCGGATAGACCCGCGACAGGCCCACCTCGGTCGTCACGCCGGGCAGGGCGGGGGCGTTCAGCGCAACGCGGCTGAAGTATTCCCAGGACAGCCGGTCCGCCACGGTAATGGGCAGGGTCGGGCTGCGTTTCTCGACCTCGGCCAGAATGTCGGCGATGTCGGAGGAGGACAGCGGGATCAGCCGCGACAGGCGGTGCAGCACGTCGTCGACGTCGCCCGCGTCTTCGCGCGTCAGCGTCACGCGGTAGTTCTGTTCGTTGCCCGCGACGGGCGCGCCGGTGCGGTCGACGATCAGCCCGCGGGCGGGGGGCAGCAGGCGGATCTTGATGGCGTTCTCGTCCGCAAGCAGGCGGTAGTTGTCGGCCTGGTCGATCTGCAGGAACCGCATCCGCAGCGCCAGCGTCGCCACGACAGCCGCCTGCACGCCACCCAAAAGCAGGCCCCGCCGCGTCAGGATGCGGTGGCTTTCGGCGCTGTCGCGGAGTGTCCGTCTCATAGCCGGTGCCCCAAGGCATCGACCTGGCCCGGTGCCGCCTTGCGCAGGCCGATGGCCCAGTGCGAGACGGCAACGACGACAGGATAGGCCAGCAGCGTGATGACCACCTGCAGCAGGACCGGCCCGAGGCCGGCCTGCGGCACCATGAAGACCGCAAGCACGACGCGGTTGGCCACGGTCATCGCGCCGAGGACGACGCCCACCATCGCCCATTCGACGACGAAGGGCAGATCGCGGGCGAAGGTCGCGCGCGAGCGCAGGAATTCCGTCCCGACAAGGGCGATCAGCGTCCAGAGGCCCGGCGGCCGGACCGTCAGCAGGTCCTCGACAAGGAAGGTGCCGACGACGATCAGGACCGGGGTGTAGTCGGGCCGGCGCAGCACCCAGGCCGCGGCGAGGCAGAACACCAGGTCGGGCCCCGGAATGGTCGCGGGCAGGGCCGAAAGCGGCAGGGCGCGGGCAAAGAGGATCAGCCCCGTCAGGAGCACGAAGGCCAGCCGGTAGCCGATCCGGGCCGAAGAGACGGGATCAACCATTGCCGTCCCCCGGGGCCGGGGTGGTCGCCTCGGGCGCGGGGTCGGCCTCGGCGGCGGGAAGGGGGAACTGCGGCAGCGGCGGCACCGGCGGCGCGATCAGGCTGCCTGCGTCGGTGATCGATTCCGCCGGGCGCGAGCGCAGGACGCGCAGGAACTCGAGCCGGTTGTAGTCGGCCGCCAGCAGGACGCGCAGCCGGTTGTCGGAGGATTGCGCGACCTGGCCCACCAGCATCCCGGCCGGGAAGACCCCGCCGTCACCCGAGGAGACCACGCGGTCGCCGGGACGGACCTGATCGGGGTCCTCGATGAATTCGAGCGGCGGCAGCGAGGAGTTGTCGCCCGCAAGGATCGCCCTTTGTCCCGAGGGCTGGATCGTCACCGGGATGCGGCTGGAGGCATCGGTCAGCAGGATCACGCGGGCGGTGGACTGGCCCACGCCCGAGATGCGTCCGACAAGGCCGAGCCCGTCCATCGTGGCCCAGCCGTCGACGATGCCGTCGCGCGCGCCGACGTTCAGCAGGACCGATTGCCGGAAGGGCGAGCCGGCATCGGCAAGCACAAGGCCCGAGACCGAGGTGAGCTTGGGGTCAAGCCGCACCTCGTTCAGCGCCAGAAGCTTGGCATTCTGCTGTTCCAGCTGGATCGCGGCCTCGCGGAAGGCCTTCATCCGCTGCAATTCGCTGCGCAGTTCCTGGTTCTGTTCGTAGAGCCGCGCATAGGACTGGAAGCCGTCGACCATGTCGGCAACGGCCGTCACCGGCACCAGCGCCCATTCGAAGTTCGGCACCACGCGGTCGATCAGCATGGCGCGGAAGCGTTCCACGCGCGGGCTGTCGATGCGCCAGACCAGAAAGACAAGGGTCAGCACGATGGCCAGCACCGCAATCAGGATGCGGCGCACCGGACCGGCATAGTCGATATCGGCGTTGCGGTCTCGGGCCAAGAGAAAGGGTTCCTTGGGGCAGAGGGTCCTTGCGGTGGCGGGCGGTCAGGCCCGGAAAGGCTCAGCTGTCGTAATCTATCACATGCCGCAGCTGTTTTTCGTATTCCAGTGCCTTGCCGGTGCCCAGCGCAACACAATTCAGCGACTGGTCGGCGATCGAGATCGAGAGCCCCGTCTGTTCGCGCAAGGCAAGGTCGAGATCGCCCAGCAGCGCGCCGCCGCCGGTCAGCATCACGCCGCGGTCGACGATGTCGGCGGCAAGGTCGGGGGGCGTGGCTTCCAGCGCGGTCATCACCGCCTCGCAAATCTGCTGGACGGGTTCGGCCAGAGCCTCGGCCACCTGGGCCTGGTTGATCTCGGTTTCCTTGGGCACGCCGTTCAGCAGGTCGCGGCCGCGGATCTGCATCGAGGCGCCGCGCCCGTCGTCGGGCATGCGGGCGGTGCCGATCGAGGTCTTGATGCGCTCGGCGGTGCTTTCGCCCACGAGGATGTTCTGCTGGCGGCGCAGGTAGCTGATGATCGCCTCGTCCATGCGGTCGCCGCCGATGCGGACCGACCGGGCATAGACGATGTCGCCCAGGGACAGGACCGCGACCTCGGTGGTGCCGCCGCCGATGTCGACGACCATGCTGCCGGTGGGGTCGGTGATGGGCATGCCCGCGCCGATGGCCGCGGCGATGGGTTCGGCGATCAGGCCGGCGCGGCGGGCGCCTGCGGACAGGACCGACTGGCGGATCGCGCGCTTTTCGACCGGGGTCGCGCCGTGCGGCACGCAGACGATGATCTTGGGCTTCGAGAAGGTTGTGCGCTTGTGCACCTTGCGGATGAAGTGCTTGATCATCTCTTCCGCCGCCTCGAAGTCGGCGATGACGCCTTCGCGCATCGGGCGGATCGCCTCGATGCTGCCGGGCGTGCGGCCGAGCATCAGCTTGGCGTCCTCGCCCACGGCGAGCACCTGCTTCTTGCCGTCCTTGATGTGGTAGGCCACGACCGAAGGCTCGTTCAGGATGATGCCCTTGCCCTTGACGTAGACCAGCGTGTTCGCCGTCCCGAGGTCGATCGCCATGTCAGACGAAAAGAGACCACCAAACCATGCCATGACGCGACTTCCCGTTCCCCAAGTTTCCCGCAAAGACTCATGCCCCCGAGACTCGGGGGGCGTTGCGGACCTGCGGCTTATAGCAGGGACGCGCGCAAGGGGAAGTGTCGCGCCGCCAGGGTGTCGGCAGTTTCCCGCGACAGGGGGGTGCGCGCTGTGCCGGGCAGAGGCAGGGAATGTCGCCGATCTGCATCTTTGCTTGCACGTTGCCGATAATCAGGCGGTCGGAATGTTGCAAAAGGTCAGAACAAGAAAAAACGAACGGGCGGGGCATTCCTGCCCCGCCCGATGCTGCAGCATGGCTCTGTGGCCAGAGAATCAGCCGGCGTCCTTGTAGTTCACCTGCTTGACATCATCGCCCGGTGCGGACTTGGTGCGCCGCACGATCAGCCGGTTCAAGGCGTTGATGTAGGCCTTGGTCGAGGCGACGATGGTGTCGGTATCGGCCGAGGAGCCGGTGACGATGCGGCCCTCTTCCTGAAGGCGCACCGAGACCGTAGCCTGCGCGTCCGTCCCCTCGGTCACGGCATGGACCTGGTAGACCTCGAGCCGGGCCTTGTGGGGCCAGAGCATCTTGACGCAGTTGAAGGCCGCGTCCACCGGCCCGTCGCCGGTCGCGTCGATCTGGCGGTCGACGCCGTCGATCGACAGCGTCATCTCGGCTTCCTGCGGGCCGTCGGTGCCGCAGACGACGCGGAGCCGCTTGAGCTGGAGGAACTCGTAGGCGTCGTTGGTCTGCTCGTCGCTGACCAGCGCGATCAGGTCGTCGTCGTAGACTTCCTTCTTGCGGTCGGCGAGCGCCTTGAAGCGGACGAAGACGTCGTTGAGCTGGTTGTCGGCCAGATCGAAGCCGAGTTCCCTGAGCTTGGCGCGCAGCGCGGCGCGGCCCGAGTGCTTGCCCATCGCGATGTTCTTGGCGAACAGGCCGATATCCTCGGGGCGCATGATCTCGAAGGTCTGGACGTTCTTCAGCACGCCGTCCTGATGGATGCCGCTTTCGTGCAGGAAGGCGTTCTTGCCGACGATGGCCTTGTTGAACTGGACCGGGAAGCCCGAGACCTGGCTGACGCGGCGCGATAGGTTCATGATCTTCGTGGTGTCGATCCCGGTCGAATAGGGCAGGATGTCGTTCCTGACCCGCATCGCCATCACGACCTCTTCCAGCGCGGTGTTGCCTGCGCGTTCGCCCAGGCCGTTGATCGTGCATTCGATCTGCCGCGCCCCGGCCTCGACCGCGGCAAGCGAGTTGGCGGTCGCCATGCCAAGGTCGTTGTGGCAGTGCGTGGCGAAGATGATCCCGTCGGCACCCGGCACCCGTTCCAGAAGCATCCGGATGATCTTGGCGGATTCGAAGGGGTAGGTGTAGCCGACGGTATCGGGGATGTTGATCGTGGTTGCCCCGGCCTTGATCGCGATTTCCACGACCCGGCAGAGATAGTCGTGTTCGGTGCGCGTGGCGTCCATCGGCGACCACTGCACGTTGTCGCAGAGGTTGCGGGCGTGGGTCACGGTATCGTGGATCCGCTCGGCCATCTGGTCCATGTCGAGGTTCGGGATCGCGCGGTGCAGGGGCGAGGTGCCGATGAAGGTATGGATGCGCGGCGAGCGCGCGTGCTTCACCGCCTCCCAGCAGCGGTCGATGTCCTTGTAGTTCGCCCGCGCAAGGCCGCAGATCGTGGAATTGCGGCTGCGCCGGGCGATCTCGCTGACGGCGGCGAAGTCGCCTTCGGAGGCGATCGGGAAGCCCGCCTCGATGATGTCGACGCCCATCTCGTCGAGCAGCCCGGCGATCTCGAGCTTTTCCTCGTGGGTCATCGTCGCGCCGGGCGATTGTTCACCGTCGCGCAAGGTTGTGTCGAATATCAGGACGCGGTCCTGCCTGGTCTTGTCGGTCATGTCGGGTACTCTGGTCTGTTGTGCTTCTTCGGGGTTCAGGCGCTGGCTACCTCCGAGCGGTCGCGCCCTTGGGCACGCTCAGAGGCGGCTAAGAAGAAGCAGGCCAAGCAGAAGCGCCGCGCGGGGGGCGCGGGCGGGCAGGGCAACAAGGATCGGGTTCCGTGTCATGGGGGCGGACTATACAAGTGCGGCGGCAAAGGAAAAGCGGAAAATTTTCGGGTTGGACCAACGAATTGCACAATTCCGCCCCAAGGATAGTATGCAATGACAGGAACGATTGTCGCACGGACGGGAAACAGTGGCCGACGCGAAGACCCCCTATTCGGATTTGCCGCCGAGTGCCTTCTGGCGCACCGGTTATGCCGAGGCAGATGACTTCGGGCTGACGGGGCTCTGGACCTCGCGCTGGAGCCTGCCGGCGAACGCGCGGTTCGCGACCTACGGGTCGTGCTTTGCCCAGCACATCAGCCGTGCGCTCAAGGACCGCAAGATCGGCTGGATCGACGCCGAACCTGCCCCCGCCCGAACGCCCGAGGCGATGGCCAAGGCCTACAACTATGGCGTCTTTTCCGCCCGGACGGCGAACATCTACACTGCGGCGCAGCTTCTGCTGCTGACGCGGCTGGCGCTGGGCGAGGTCGAGACGGACGTGCCCGAGATATGGGAGGACGGCGGGCGCCACTATGACTCGCTGCGCCCCGCGATCGAGCCGGACGGCTTCGCCACCCGCGACGAGGCGCTGCTGAGCAGGGCCGCGATGCTGCGCGCCTTTCGCCGGTCGTTCAGCGACGCGCATGTCTTTGTGTTTACCCTCGGCCTGACCGAGGGCTGGGAGCATGCCACGACCGGCCAGCCCTATGCGATGTGTCCCGGCACCCATGCCGGGCAGTTCGACCCGGCCGAGCATGTGTTCCGCAACTATCGCTACACCGAAATCCGCGATGCGCTGGTGCAGGCCTTTGCGCTGATGCGGGGGGTGAACCCGGAGCTGCGGTTCCTGCTGACGGTCTCGCCCGTTCCGCTGACAGCGACGGCATCCGGCAGTCACGTCCTGGTCGCGACGACCTATTCGAAATCGGTCCTGCGGGCCGTTGCGGGCGAACTGGTCGAGACGGACGAGGCGGTCGACTATTTCCCTTCGTACGAGATCGTCACCGGCGGGAGGTCGCGCGCGGCCTTCTTCG
>JBJOQI010000043.1:0-7389 GCA_046050045.1 Pseudomonadota bacterium
TGCTGGAATACGAAGAGGCGCTCTGCCGGATCGATTCGACGACCGGCCTGCCGGTAGCGGGCTCGGGACACATGCTGTGGATCGGCGACCGCACGCGGCAGCCCGACGGCGCGCATGTGGAATTCTGCCGCGGCGTGCAGAACCCGATCGGACTGAAGTGCGGGCCGACGACCACGGCCGATGACCTGAAGGTGCTGATGGCCAAGCTCAACCCGCAGAACGAGGCAGGCCGGCTGACGCTGATCGCGCGCTTCGGCGCGGGCAAGGTGGGCGACAACCTGCCGCGCCTGATCAAGACGGTGCGGGAAGAGGGGGCCAATGTCGTGTGGTCCTGCGACCCGATGCACGGCAACACGATCAAGTCCTCGACCGGCTACAAGACACGGCCCTTCGATTCGGTCCTGCGCGAGGTGCGCGAGTTCTTTGCGATCCACAAGGCCGAGGGCACGATCCCCGGCGGCGTGCATTTCGAGATGACGGGCAAGGACGTGACCGAATGCACCGGCGGCGTGCGTGCGGTGACCGACGAGGACCTGTCGGACCGCTATCACACCGCCTGCGACCCGCGCCTGAACGCCAGCCAGTCGCTGGAACTGGCCTTCCTTGTGGCTGAAGAACTGCAGGATCGCCGCCGGGTGCAGCGCGCCGCTGCGATCTGACCGGATCGCGCGCATCGAAGAAAAGGGGCCGGGCACACGCCCGGCCTTTTCATTCGTCGTGCCGCTTGCCGTCCGACACCACCAGCCGGATGTGTCCCCGTGACCTTGGGCCGGGTGCGTCGCGCCCCTTGCGGTCGAAACCCGCCGGGCCCTCGGCGAAGCCATTGCCCGGTGACGGGACAGTGATGGTCTGCGGCGTGGCAAGGCTGGATTTCGGCGCGCGGGTGGGCTTGCCCGCCTCGATCGGCGAGACCCGAATGTTTCCCACGCGGAAGAGATGCGGGCATTCACCCATCCGCCCCGAGGTGGTGATGCAGCCGAGCGCCCGGGTGATGTCGCCAAGATCCGACCGCAGCGGCAAGAGCAGCATCAGGCCCCGCAGGTCGGGCTCATGTCCGCCCCGGACCGAAAGGAGGTCGATCTCGATGATTTCCGGGATCGTGAACATCCGCTCGACGATCTCGTTCACCGCCGGGCGGTCTGACGGGGTGAACAGCGAGGTCAGCGGCATGCCCCGCACATCCAGGCCGAGCAATGCGCCGAGGTGGCTGCCGGCGATGCGGAACCGCGCAATCTGGGTCGCCATGCGTTCGACGATGAAGGCCTCGTCGAGACAGGTCTCGATCCCGCGCGGGTCGATCTCGGACCGCATCGGGACAAGCCGTCCCGCGCGGAGGCCCTCCCAGTAGCCCAGAAGCTCTGACGACACCTGTCTGTGCATCCTTTCGTTTGTCCTCTGGAACGGAGAGACGATGAGATCGAAGGACGCGTCGGACACCATGAACTCCTGCTACACTGGCCAAGGGTCGGGATGGCCGAACAGGACGTCCTGGCGCCCGCGTTGCCGCGGTATTCACGCTCTGTTAACCCTAGACCGCAATTCGTTACCCGAAGGTTAAGATAGCCGGGTCCGCCGAGGCAGAGGAGCGAAAAACTCTCAGATGGTTAATCACTCCGGGGCTGCCCCGAAAAAAGAAGCGTCGCCGCTGGCCTCGATGACCGGGTCGTCAAGCCTGCGCGGGGAAGAGGGCGGAAGGTCGTGGCTGTGGGACCTGCGGTCGGTCAACGGCAAGGGTCTGGATGTCAGGCTGCGCATCCCCGAGGGGCTCGATGGCCTCGACGCGGGCATTCGCGCAGCGGTTTCTCGCGCGGTTCAGCGCGGCAATGTCTCGGTATCGCTGCGGCTGAACGGCCTTGAGACAGGCGCGGCCTTTACCGTCGACGAAGCCGGGCTGGCGGCGGCGCTCGCGGCGCTTCGCCAGATCGAGGCGGGCGCGATGGCGGCGGGGCTGACCGTCAGGTCGCCGACGCTGGCCGAAATCCTGTCGCTGCGCCAGGTCGTCGCCGCGCCGGAGGCGGGCGAGGACAACAGCGAGCGGCTGGTCGGACAGCTTCTGCAAAGCCTCGACCGTGCGATTGCCGATTTCGTCAGGGCCCGGCAGGCGGAAGGCCGGGCGATTTCGGCGGTCCTGTCGGCGCAGATCGACCGGATCGGGGTGCTGGTGGGCGAGGCCGCCGCCGCTGCCGAGGCGCGCAGACCCGCGGCGGAAGCCGCCCTGACCGAGGCCCTGCGCCGCGTCGCCGCGTCGGTCGAGGTCGATGCCGGGCGCCTGGCGCAGGAACTGGCGCTGCTGGCCGTCAAGGCCGACGTGACCGAAGAGATTGACCGCCTGCAAGCCCATGTGGCCGCCGCGCGCGACCTGGTGGCGCAGGGCGGCCCGGTTGGCCGGCGGCTCGACTTCCTGATGCAGGAGTTCATGCGCGAGGCCAATACGCTCTGCTCGAAGTCAGGGGACAAGGCCCTGACGCGGATCGGGCTTGACCTGAAAACGGTGATCGACCAGATGCGCGAGCAGGTCCAGAACGTGGAATGATGATGGCGGCCGAAAAGACACGGCGGGGGATGCTGGTCATCCTGTCGTCGCCCTCGGGGGCAGGCAAGTCGACCTTGTCGCGCAGGCTGATGGCCTGGGACGGGTCGCTGAAGTTCTCGGTCTCGGCCACGACCCGGGCGCCGCGTCCCGGCGAACAGGACGGGCGCGAGTACTATTTCCGCTCGCGGGCCGAGTTCGAGGCGATGGTCGCAGCGGGCGAGATGCTGGAACATGCGGAAGTGTTCGGGAACCTTTACGGCTCGCCCAAGGGGCCGGTGGAACTGGCGATGGCGGAGGGCCGCGACACGCTGTTCGACATCGACTGGCAGGGCGGCCAGCAGATCCGCAACTCGGCCCTTGGGCGCGATGTCATCTCGATCTTCATCCTGCCACCGTCGATTGCCGAACTGGACCACCGCTTGCGCACGCGCGGGCAGGACAGTGACGCGGTGATCGCCGGCCGGATGGAGAAGTCGCAGTCCGAAATCAGCCATTGGGCGGAATATGACTACGTGCTGGTCAACGACGATCTGGACGCGACCGAAGCACAGCTGCGCACGATCCTGACCGCAGAACGCAGCCGCCGCGACCGGCAGCCCTGGCTTGCCGACTTCGTCCGCGGCCTGAACCGGGAGTTCGAGGCAAGATGATCTGGATGCTGGACAATATCTCTCCCGTGATCGGCCGCGACGTCTGGGTGGCGCCGGATGCCAATGTCATCGGCAAGGTGGTGCTGGAGGACGAGGCCGGCATCTGGTTCGGCGCGCAACTGCGCGGCGATACCGAGGAAATCCGGGTCGGGCGCGGGTCTAACGTGCAGGAAAACTGCGTGCTGCATACCGACCTGGGCTTTCCGCTTACCATCGGCACGGACTGCACCATTGGCCACAAGGCGATGCTGCATGGCTGCACGATCGGGGATGGCTCGCTGATCGGGATGTCGGCGACGGTGCTGAACGGCGCGGTGATCGGCAAGGGCTGCCTGATCGGGGCGGGCGCGCTGGTGACCGAGGGCAAGGTCATTCCCGACGGTAGCCTGGTCATGGGTGCACCGGGCAAGGTGGTACGGGAGCTTGACGACGCGGCCCTGGCCCGGCTCTTGCGCAGCGCGGAACACTACCGCGAGGCGGCCGCGCGGATGCGGGCGGGCCTGCGGCCCATCGGCTAGGGACAAGACGGACCTGCCGGCAGGAAATGGTGGAACAAACATTCCACGCGTGCTAGCAATTGTTCCAGTGGTTCCGCGGGGATGAGCGCATGGCAGAGCGGCCGGAAGGATTGGAGGGTGCCCCGGACAGCGTCGAGGCCTTCCGCGAGCGGCTGATCGCTGTATCCGACGGCCTGCCCAAGCGGTTGCGCCAGTGTGCCGACTTCATCGCCGCCAACACCGACCGGATCGCGGTGTCGACGGTGGCGGAACTTGCGGCAGGGGCGGGGGTCCCGCCCTCGGCGCTGATGCGGTTCTGCCAGATGCTGGGCTTCGCCGGGTTTTCCGACATGCAGCGGCTGTTCCGCAACAGCTTCGTGCCGGCGCGGCCGAACTATGCCACACGGCTCAGCAACCTGCGCGACAGCGGGGCACAGTCGGCCCCGGCGCTGCTGGCAGAGTTTGTCGAGGCAGGGCGGCTGTCGCTGGAGGCGCTGGCACAGGGGATCGACCCGCGCGACCTGGAACGGGCGGTCGACCTGCTTGCCGGTGTTCATACGGTCCATATCGTCGGGTTCCGCCGCGCCTTTCCCGTGGCCAGCTATCTGGCCTATGTCTTCGAAAAGATGGACGTGCCCTCGATGCTGCATGACGGCACGGGCAAGCTTGACCAGGCCCATGCCCTGCGCGAGGGGGATGCGCTGGTGGCGATCACCTTCGCCCCCTACAGCAGCGAGACCGTGGCGCTGGCCGAGGCCGCGGTGGCGCGCGACCTGCCCGTCGTGGCAATCACCGATACGGCAATCAGCCCCGTCGCCTCGGCCGCGACCTCGCTGCTGACGGTTTCCGAGGTCGACTTCGGAGCGTTCCGGTCGCTGTCCGCCACGATTGCACTGGCGATCAGCCTGGCCGTCGCGGTCGGGTCGGCGCGCGATGCCCGCGCCACCCGGCGCGAGCAAACTTGAGTCTTCCATTGCGCGATAAAATGGAATAAAAATTCCACACGCCGAGTCCCCCAGCGACGGATCGGCTGGCAGGGAAGGGGTAACCTCATGAAAACGCTTGATGTCATCACAATCGGCCGGTCGTCGGTCGATCTTTATGGCGCACAGGTCGGTGGCCGGCTTGAAGACATGGGGTCGTTCCAGAAGTACATTGGCGGCTCGCCCACCAACATGGCGGCGGGGACCGCGCGCCTCGGGCTGAAGTCGGCGCTGATCACCCGGGTCGGCGACGAGCACATGGGGCGCTTCATCCGCGAGGAGCTGGCGAAAGAGGGCGTGGACGTCCGTGGGGTGAAAACCGACCCCGAGCGGCTGACGGCGCTGGTTCTGCTGGGGATCCGCGACGACAAGCAGTTTCCGCTGATCTTCTACCGGGAGAACTGCGCCGACATGGCGCTGTGCGAGGATGACATCGACGAAGCCTTCATTGCCGAGTCGCGGGCCGTGGTGGCCACCGGCACGCATCTGTCGCACCCGCGGACCGAAGCCGCGACGCTGAAGGCGCTGGCCCTGGCGCGCAAGCACGGCGGGCAAACGGCGCTTGATATCGACTACCGCCCGAACCTCTGGGGTCTGGCGGGGCACGGCGACGGCGAAAGCCGGTTCATCGAAAGCGCGGAGGTGACAGCGAAGCTGCAAGCCTCGCTGCACCTGTTCGACCTGATCGTGGGCACCGAAGAGGAATTCCACATCGCCGGCGGCTCGACCGACACGATCGCGGCGCTGCGCGCGGTGCGCGCGGTGTCGAAGGCCACGCTGGTCTGCAAGCGCGGGCCGATGGGGGCCGCCGCCTTTACCGGCGACATCCCCGATACGCTCGACGAAGGCCAGCGCGGGCCGGGCTTCCCGATCGAGGTCTTCAACGTCCTCGGCGCAGGCGACGGCTTCATGTCGGGCCTGCTGACCGGCTGGCTGACCGGGCAGGACTGGCCCACGGCGCTGAAATACGCCAATGCCTGCGGGGCCTTCGCGGTCAGCCGCCACGGCTGCACGCCTGCCTACCCGAGCTGGGACGAGCTTCAGTTCTTCCTCAAGCGCGGCGTGGTCAACCCCGCGCTGCGCAAGGATCAGGCGCTGGAGCAGGTCCATTGGGCGACGAACCGCCACAAGGACTGGTCGACGATGCGCGTCTTTGCCTTCGACCACCGGATGCAGCTTGAGGCGATGGAGGGCGCGACACCTGAACGGATCGGGGCTTTCAAGCAGCTGTGCTTGAAGGCTGCGTTGCAGGTTTCGGCCGGTCAGGCGGGCTACGGGATCCTGTGTGATTCCCGGCTTGGCCGGGACGCGCTCTATGCTGCGGCCGGGACCGGGCTCTGGATCGGTCGCCCGGTGGAATGGCCCGGCTCGCGCCCGCTGTCGCTGGAGCCCGAGATCGGACCCGACTTCGGCGGGCTGTCGGAATGGCCGCTGGAACATGTGGTGAAGGTGCTGTGCTTCTACCACCCCGACGACAGCGACGCGGTGAAGAAGGAGCAGGAGGCCGTGGTCTCGCGCCTGTTCCACGCCGCGCGACGCAACCGGCTGGAGTTCCTGCTGGAAATCATCCCGTCCAAGGTTGCGCCGGTGAACGACGACACCTCGGCCACGGTGATCCAGCGATTCTACGACATCGGCATCTTCCCCGACTGGTGGAAGCTTGAGCCGTTCAAGACCGATGCCGCCTGGGCCAGGGCCTGTGACGCGATCAATCGCAATGACCCGAACACGCGCGGGATCGTGGTCCTTGGCCTCGACGCGCCCGAGGCCGAGCTTGCGGCAAGTTTCCAGCTTGCGGCGCGCCATGACCTTGTGAAAGGCTTTGCCGTGGGCCGCACGATCTTTGGCGACGCTGCGCGGGGCTGGCTTGCCGGCACGCTGTCGGACGAGGCCGCGGTTGCGGATATGGCAGCGAAATACACGAAACTCTGCGGCGTCTGGGACGGCGCGCGCGCGACGAAGGGGGCCTGAGCCATGACCACCATCCGGCTGACCGCCGCACAGGCGATGACGCGCTGGCTTTCGGTGCAGATGAACGAGGACGGCGAGCGCTTCATCGAGGGCGTCTGGGCGATCTTTGGCCACGGCAACGTCGCCGGTCTGGGCGAGGCGCTACACCGCATCGGGGACAAGTTGCCGACCTGGCGCGGCCACAACGAACAGACGATGGCCCATGCAGCCATCGCCTATGCCAAGACGATGAAGCGCCGCAAGGCGATGGCGGTCACGACATCGATCGGGCCGGGGGCCACGAACGTGGTGACCGCGGCGGCGCTGGCGCATGTGAACCGCCTGCCGCTGCTGATCATCCCGGGCGATGTCTTCGCCAACCGCGCGCCCGATCCGGTTCTGCAGCAGATCGAGGACTTCGACGACGCCACCGTCTCGGCCAACGACTGCTTCCGGCCGGTCAGCCGCTATTTCGACCGCATCTCGCGCCCCGAGCACATCCTGACCGCGCTGCCCCGCGCGATGCGGGTGCTGACCGACCCGGCCAACTGCGGGCCGGTGACGCTGGCCTTCTGCCAGGACACCCAGGCCGAGGCCTATGACTATCCGGCCGATTTCTTCGAGCCGCGGACCTGGTTCATCCGCCGCCCCGAGCCCGACCAGCGCGAGCTGGAGGCGGCGGTTGCCGCGATCCGGGCGGCGAAGAAGCCGCTGATCGTGACCGGCGGCGGGGCAATCTATTCCGGAGCCGAGGCGACGCTGCGCGACTTTGCGGT
>JBJOQI010000044.1:0-5124 GCA_046050045.1 Pseudomonadota bacterium
GGGGCCGGGTGGGGGCGCTGCCCCCACGCCCCCGGAGTATTTGGGTCAAGATGAAACCAGGCGGGCAGTGGTGCTGTGCGGGCCGGGCAACAATGGCGGCGACGGGTTCGTCGTTGCGCGGCTGCTGAAGGAGCAGGGCTGGGCGGTGGAGGTGTTTCTCTGCGGCGACCCGGAGAAGCTGCCGCCGGATGCGCGGGTGAACCACGAGCGGTGGCGGGGGATGGGGGAGGTGGCACCCTTCAGCGCCTTGCGGCCGGAAGGTCTGCGCGGCGCGGATGTCGCGGTGGACGCGATCCTTGGCACCGGACTTGCCCGCCCGGTTGCGCCCGGAGTCTGGGGGGCAATGGCACTGGTGCAGGAGGCGGGGGTGAGGCTTGTCGCGGTCGATGTCCTGAGCGGGGTCTGTTCCGACAGCGGGCGGGTTCTTGCGGAAGGCGGCTTTGTCGATGCGCCGGCCGACCTGACCGTGACCTTCGAGAGGCCGAAGTGCGGGCATCATCTGGACCTGGGCGCGGACCTGTCGGGAAAGCTGCGGATTGTGCCGATCGGACTTGGGCGGGAGATGGATGCCTTGCTGCGCGGGCCGGCCTCGGGCGATGTGGTCGATCTTGCGGGGGCTTCCGTCGAACGGCTGAGCAAGGGGAGCGGGCACAAGTTCAGTCACGGCCACGCCCTAGTGCTATCCGGTCCATCGGGTCGCGGCGGGGCGGCGCGGCTGGCGGCGCGGGGGGCGCTGCGGGTGGGGGCGGGTCTGGTGACCCTGGGGTGTCCCGCGCAAGCCATTCCGGAACATGCCGCGCGGCTCGATGCGGTGATGCTGCGACAGGTGTCGGATGGGGCGGCTCTGGTTGGGGTGCTGGAGGACGGGCGGATCAATGCGCTGTGCCTGGGGCCGGGGATGGGAACCGGGGAGCGGGAAACGGGGTTGATGGCGGCGGTGTTGGAGAGTCGGGGTGAACCCCGACCTGCCGAAGGCAGGGGCTTGCCCCAGCGTTCGGTGGTGCTGGATGCCGACGCCTTGACGATCCTTTCGCACACCCCCGACCTCTTCGCGGCGCTGCATGAGGGATGCGTCCTCACCCCCCATGCCGGGGAATTCGCCCGGCTGTTCCCGGACATTGCGGCCAAGCTGGAGGCTCCGGCGACCAAGGGCCCGGCCTGTTCCAAGGTCGACGCGACGCGGGAGGCAGCGAAACGGGCAGGCTGCGTGGTGCTGTTCAAGGGGCCAGACACGGTGATCGCACATCCCGACGGGCGGTGTGCCATCAACTCGGCCCACTACGACCGCGCGGCACCCTGGCTGGCCACGGCGGGGTCGGGGGATGTGCTGGCGGGGTTCATCACCGGGCTGCTGGCGCGGGGTTTCTCACCCTTTGACGCCGCCTGCACCGGGGCCTGGCTGCATGTGGAATGTGCACTGTCGTTCGGGCCGGGGCTGATTGCCGAGGACTTGCCGGAAGAGTTGCCGAAGGTGTTCCGGGCGCTGGGTGTCTGAGGATCAGGCGACAGCGGCTTCGGCAATGGTCGCGGCAAGTTCCATGCCGCCGGCGTAGACGATCTCGTCCTTGTCGAAGACCAGCGTGAACATTGGCAGATCGACAACCTGGACGCGGCGGATGAACTCGCCATCTTCAAGCGTTTCGGCGGGGACAAGCGCGGTCTCCATCCCGAAGAGGGCGCGGGCACGCCAGTCGCGGACGACGATGCGGGTGTCGGGCAGGATATAGGTATTCTCGCCCGGCAGGCAGTGACCGAGGCTGCCGCCGATGACCATCAGCGCCTCGCCCGAGAAGGGCAGGCAGAGCACGTCGCAGAGCGTGCGGACGCCCGAGCGGGTCACGACGCGGTCGCCGGGTTCGAGGTATTCGACGGGCATGACGCCATCGAGCGTGACCACCGGTGCGCCGACTGCAATGCCGCCCAGATCCTGGGCGACGTCAACACGCGAGGTATGTTCCAGTACTGCAGGCATTCCGATCCCCCCAACAGCCACCATGGGATTTCGATGGTTAAGCCTTCGTTGAAAAATGCGGCGCAAACGTGATCCGCCGGTGCTCATTTCGGGGCGATTTTCCTCTCGCCTCGGGGCTTGAACCTTGTTAGAAGGACGCCGATTTCGGAGGCGGTTCCCAGCCACGGGGGCCGCTTTCGTCTATTCGCGGGTGTGGCGAAACTGGCAGACGCACCAGATTTAGGTTCTGGCGCCGTGAGGCGTGGGGGTTCAAGTCCCTTCACCCGCACCAGAGAAGATGAGGAAGTAGGAATGCAGGTCACCGAGACCCTGAAAGACGGTCTGAAGCGCGGCTACACGATCACCGTGGCGGCGGCAGAGCTTGAGGCGAAAGTCACCGAAAAGCTGATCGAGGCGCAGCCAGAGGTCGAGATCAAGGGCTTCCGCAAGGGGAAGGTGCCGCTTGCGATCCTGCGCAAGCAGTTCGGCCAGCGCATCCTGGGCGACGCGATGCAGGACGCCATCGACGGGGCGATGAAGGATCACTTCGAGGCGACCGGCGACCGCCCGGCGCTGCAGCCCAAGGTCGAGATGCAGAACGGCGCGGACTGGACCGAAGGGCAGGATGTCGTGGTCGAGATGACCTACGAGGCCCTGCCGCAGATCCCGGAAGTGGACCTGTCGAAGGTCAAGATCGAGAAGCTGGTCGTGAAGGCCGACGAAAAGTCGGTGACCGAGGCGCTGGAGAACCTGGCGAAGTCGGCGCAGAACTTCGAGGACCGCAAGAAGGGGGCCAAGGCCAAGGACGGCGATCAGGTCGTGATCGACTTCCTGGGCAAGGTCGATGGCGTGGCCTTCGAGGGCGGCGCGGGCACGGACTATCCGCTGGTTCTGGGGTCGAAGTCGTTCATTCCGGGGTTCGAGGACCAGTTGGTCGGCGCGAAGGCCGGTGACGAGGTTGCGGTGAAGGTGACCTTCCCGGCCGAGTACGGCGCCAAGCACCTTGCGGGCAAGGATGCGGTCTTCGACTGCACGGTGAAGGCCGTGAAGGAACCGAAGGCGGCCGAGATTGACGACGAGCTGGCCAAGAAGTTCGGGGCCGAAAGCCTGGACTCGCTGAAGGGCCAGGTGTCGGGCCGTCTGGAAGCGGAATACGCAGGCGCGAGCCGCGCGGTGATGAAGCGTGCGCTGCTGGACCAGCTGGACGCGCTGGTGTCGTTCGAGCTGCCGCCCTCGCTGGTCGAGGCCGAGGCCAACCAGATCGCGCACCAGCTGTGGCACGAGGAAAACCCCGACCACCACGGCCATGACCACGGGTCGATCGAGACGACGGACGAGCACAAGACGCTGGCCGTGCGCCGGGTTCGCCTGGGGCTTCTGCTGGCCGAGATCGGTCGCAAGGAGAACGTCGAGGTCACCGATGCCGAGATGACGCAGGCAGTGCTGACCGCCGCGCGCCAGTATCCCGGGCAGGAACGCGCCTTCTTCGAGTTCGTGCAGAAGAACGCCGGCATGCAGCAGCAGCTGCGCGCGCCGCTGTTCGAGGACAAGGTCGTGGACTTTATCTTCGCGGCCGCCAAGGTGACCGAGAAGGACGTGAGCAAGGACAAGCTGCAGAAGGCCGTCGAGGCGCTGGACGAGATGTGATCCGGGACGTCACCGGACGACACCGCAAAGGGCCGCCCATCGGGTGGCCCTTTCGCTTTCCGAAGGGTCAGGCGGCGTCGGGGGCGGGGCGGGCCGAGGCGCGCGGTTCGTCGCGCAGGACATAGATCCCGGCAACGATGATGACGGCGATGCCGATCCAGCCAAGGGCATCGGGCAGGTCGCCCCAGAAGAGCCAGCCCCATAGCACGCCCCAGAAGGCGAAGGTGAACTCGAAAGGTGCGACTACGGCGGACTGGGCGACCCGGTAGGCCTGGGTCAGAAGCGTGAGGCCGATTGCGGCGATCACGCCACAGGCGCACATCAGGACGGCGTCCCAGAGTGTCGGCGTGACCCAGCCGCGCGTCAGGAAGGCCAGCGACGGGTGAAGGTCCCGGCCGTCGCCACCCCAGCCGTAGACAAGTGACAGACACCCGGCACAGAGCAGGAAGGCCACATTGCCCCAGAAGGCCATCGCGGCGGCGCTGTCCCGGCTGCCCATGCTGCGGGCCATGATCATCGACAGGGCGTAGGCCGCGCCGCAGAAGACCGGCAGCAGGGCGGCCCAGTCGAACAGGTCGCTGCCCGGACGGACCATGAGGAGAACGCCGAGAAAACCTGCGACGACTGCAAGCCAGCGGCGCGGCGAGACGTGATCCTTGAGGATCGCGACGGACAGGATCGTGATGATCAGGGGGGCCGTGAAATAGAGCGCGACCGTTGTGGCCATCGGAAGTGCCGCGAGTGCAAGGTAGTAGGCCGTATAGGCAAGGAAATTGAGAAGCCCACGTGCAAGCATCGCAGGCCAGCTGCGGCTGACAAGAGAGGCCAGGCCGCCATCGAAAATGCGCGTGATCGCGAGCAGGACCGGAACCGCCGTCAGGCTGCGCAGCACCATCGCCTGATGCAGCGGGTAGGCGTCGGAGATGAGCTTGAGGATCAGGTCCTGAACGGAAAAGATCGCGATTCCAGCGACAAGGCAGAGGATGCCAGAGATGGAGGCGCGGGTCATCATGCCGGCAGGCTAGTGCGGGCGCTGCGCAGCGGCTGCGCTGTTTCCGGCATGTGCCTGACGGGATTTGCCGGGCGAGAAAAGCGAAACCGCGCCGGGGGTGCCGGCGCGGTTCGGTTGTCTTGCGCGGGGCGCGAAGATTACTCTTCGTTGCCCGCGGCGCCGATGTCGTCGAAAAGCTCGGCGATCTCGAAGTCGGCAGCGGCCTCGGCCTCGGCGGCGAGTTCCTGGATCGACTTGCCCGACGCCTGAAGCTCTGCCTCTTCGGCCGAGCGGGCGACGTTGATCCGGATCTTGACCGAAACCTCGGGGTGCAGGACCACGGTCACGGTGTGGATGCCGAGATCCTTGATCGGGCGGTCGAGCACGACCTGCGTCCGCGAGACGGTGATTCCGCCAGCAGTCGCGGCTTCGGCGGCGTCACGGGTGGTGACGGAGCCGTAGAGCGCGCCCGAATCGGACGCGGAGCGGATGACGACGAAAATCTGGCCGTCGAGTTTGGCGGCGGCAGATTCGG
>JBJOQI010000045.1:0-5341 GCA_046050045.1 Pseudomonadota bacterium
TGATAGGGCGCGCCGCCGGGCATCTTGTAACCCTTCTGGTCCCAGGGCTTCACGATGTCGGTGTCGGTCGCCTTCAGCACCCAGTCCTTGGCCCGCGCGAGAAGCTGATCGCCGGGGACGACCTCATCGACGATGCCTGCGGCCTTCATCTTTGCCGGGCTGTCCATCTTGCCTTCCAGCAGGAAGGGCGAGGCCGCCATCGGCCCGAGCTTGCGCACCAGCCGCGTCGTGCCGCCCGCGCCGGGGAAGATGCCGACCATGATCTCGGGCAGGCCGATGCGGGCCTTGGGGTTGTCGGCGGCGAAGATGCGGTGGCAGGCGAGCGGCACCTCGAGCCCGATGCCAGCGGCGGTGCCGGGCAGCGCCGCCGCGATCGGCTTGCCGCCCTTGAGGGTCTTGGGGTCCATCCCGGCGCGTTCGATCTTTCGCAGAAGCGCGTGCATCTTCATGATGCCGTCGAAGAGGCCGCGCGCCGGGTCGTCGCCCGCGCTGTCCTTCATCCTGGCGATCAGGTTCAGGTCCATCCCCCCGGCAAAGTCCTTCTTGCCGGAAGTGATGACGATGCCCTTCACGGCCGGATCGGCCAGCGCCCGGTCGATCCCGGCCTCGAGTTCAACCAGGGCCTCGAAGGACATGACGTTCATCGACTTGCCCGGAACGTCCCAGGTCAGGGTGGCCACGCCGTCGGCGTCGGCGGAATAGTGGAAGTCGGTCATGGGGCGGCCTTTCGGGACAAGCGGGCGCAACGGATGCTGTCCGCTATGTCCGCCCCTTCAGCCCTGCCGGTCAATCATGACGTTGCGACGCGGGGTCGGGGGCGTCGACGCGCAGCACGTCGATCGGCCACTTCCGGTTGGACAGGCCGTTCACGATGGATGCGGCACGGAGGCCGTCGTCGGAGCGGATCAGGGTCGCGACCGAGCGGAAGGGATCGACCACGCGCTGGCCGCCGCTGAGAATCTGGGTCTCGTAGGCGACTACCAGACTCTGCGGCGAGACTTGCCAGACGCATTCGGCAAGGCGCAGCATCTGGGTGGCGTGCAGGGTGCGGAGCATCTCGTGAAACGTGTCGAAGCCCTGCCGGATTTCGGTGATGCAGGTCTGCACCATCTGGCCACCCGAGGTCACAAGAACGAAGGGCAGGCTGATGCCAGCCGCGAAGGTCTCGAAATCATCCGCAAAGCAGGCCGCGCCCATCCGGTCAAGCCAGGACTGGCCGAGGTCGAGCAGGTGCGGGTCGCTGGGGGACTGTGTCACAGCGTGGATCCGTCGCGGCGGGTTCGGGTGACGACACCATCCACACGGCGATAGAGCTTGTCCACATCGCTGTAGTGGACGGTGTCGGACGGCAGGCGGGTGCCGACGATCAGATAGGTGCAGGGCCTGTCGGTCCGGTTCAGGACGTGGTGGCCGGTGGGCACGCCTGCGGGCCAGCAGGCGGCGTCGCCGGGGGCAAGGTCATGCGGGCCGTCGTCTTCGATGACGGTGGCATGACCATCGAGCATCAGCAGGAATTCGTCCTCGGCCTCGTGCCAGTGGCGGTCGCCGGAGCGCGCACCGGGTTCGAGGGTTTCGGTGAAGGCGCCGAACTGGGTCAGGCCGCCCGCGTCGGAATAGAGCCGGGCCGCGAAAGGGCCGAAGCGGGCAATGTTCTCGGCGCTGCCGCGGTCCAGCGGCGCGTCGGCCCGGCGGATGATCGACGGGCGGGGCGCGGCGGGGTCCTGCGGGCTTCCCCAGCGGGCGGGCAGGCCCAGCAGTTCGGCCGGAAGGTCGCCGCCCCGGATGCGGCTGCCATCGGCGCGGGTCACTTCCCAGCTGGTGTCGCCGTTGCGAAGCGTCTCGCCGCTGTCGGGGTAATGGCAGACATCACCCCGGACCCGGCTGCCCACGATCAGGTGGCGCGAGGGGCGGCCCGAGCGGTTGACGACGTGATGGGCATTGGGCACCCCGAAAGGCCAAACCGCAGCATCGCCGGCGTGAAGCAGGTGTTCGCCGTCATTGTCGATCACCGTCGCCTCGCCGTCGATCACGTAGAGGAATTCGTCCTCGGCCTCGTGCCAGTGCCGCCAGGAGGTTCCGGCGCCGGGGTGCAGGGTTTCGACATAGGCCCCGAATTGCGTCAGGCCACCTGCGTTCGAGGTGTAGACGGTTTCAAGCCGCCCGCCGCGTTCGGGGTCGTCGTGGATGTCGGGTGTCAGGCTGGCGTGCCTGACGATCATCGTTTCCCGGCCCAGGGCGTGCCGTCATGGTAGGTGAAGGTGGCCTTGCCGCCCGCAATCTCGACCCGCAGATCCTCGTCGGAATAATGCGCGACCTCGCGCGGGGCACGGGTGCCGACGACCAGGAAGGCGGCCGCGCTTTTGGTGCGGTTGACGAAGCAATGGCCGTTGCTGTCGCCCGCCGGGAAGGCGGCGCAGTCGCCGGGGCGCATGACGGTCTCGCCCTCGTCCTGGATCAGGGTGCATTCGCCTTCGGTCACCATGACGAATTCATCCTCGTTCTCGTGCCAATGGCGCAGCGAGGACCGCGCGCCGGGGTCGAGGCGGACAAGGTTTGCGCCGAACTGGGTCAGCCCGCCCGCATCGCCAAGGCGCAGCGAGCTGCGCCCCTGCATCATCGAGGCAAAGGGCTCGGGGTAGATCGAGCCGGTGCGCGGGGCGATCTTCGACTGGTCAATGACAGGCATCGTGCATCCTCGTGCAAGGTTTACGTGCCGGGAGTGAGCAGCCGAAGACTACGACGCGCAAGGCGCGCCGTCATGGTTTTTCATGGGAGAATTCATCACGGGGCGTGATGACGGGGCCTAGACCCGCTCGATGATCGTTGCAGCGCCCATTCCGGAGGCAATGCAGAGCGTCGCAAGCCCCGTGCCCTTGCCGGTGCGTTCCAGTTCATCAAGCAGCGTGCCGATGATGATGGCCCCGGTCGCGCCGAGCGGGTGGCCCATCGCGATCGACCCGCCGTTGGGGTTCACCTGTGCCGGATCGACGTCGAAGGCCTGCATGAAGCGCAGCACGACCGAGGCGAAGGCCTCGTTCACCTCGAACAGGTCGATGTCGGAAATCGCCATGCCGCTGTCCTTCAGGATCTTTTCGGTCACCGGGACCGGGCCGGTCAGCATGATCGTCGGGTCGGTGCCGATCTTGGCGGTGGCGCGGATGCGGGCGCGGGGCTTCAGGCCGTGGGCTTTGCCGAAGTCGGCGTTGCCGATCAGGATCGCCGCCGCACCGTCGACGATGCCCGAGGAGTTCCCGGCGTGGTGGATGTGGTTGATGCGCTCCAGGTGCGGGTATTTCATCAGCGCGACCTTGTCGAAGCCGGGCATGACCTCGCCCATCGCCTTGAAGCTGGGGTCGAGCCGGCCAAGCGCTTGCATGTCGGTGCCGGGGCGCATGTATTCGTCGTGGGCCAGGATCGGCAGGCCGTTCTGGTCGCGGATTGTCACGACCGACTTGGCAAAGCGGCCTTCCTCCCACGCCTTGGCGGCACGGCGCTGGGATTCCACGGCCAGAGCGTCGGCCTGATCGCGGGTGAAGCCGTATTCGGTGGCGATGATGTCGGCCGAAATGCCCTGAGGCACGAAGTAGGTCTTCATGGCGAGCGACGGGTCGACGGCAATCGCCGCGCCGTCGGACCCCATCGCGACGCGGCCCATCATCTCGACCCCGCCAGCGATATAGGCCTGGCCGGCCCCGCCCCTGACCTGATTGGCGGCAAGGTTCACGGCCTCCATCCCGCTGGCGCAAAAGCGGTTGATCGCAAGGCCGGGAATCGATTCATCGAGGTCCGAGGCAAGGACGGCCGAGCGGGCAAGGCAGC
This sequence comes from Pseudomonadota bacterium, assembly GCA_046050045.1. Classification (GTDB taxonomy): domain Bacteria; phylum Pseudomonadota; class Alphaproteobacteria; order Rhodobacterales; family Rhodobacteraceae; genus JAOADN01. The sequence goes on from JBJOQI010000045.1 coordinate 3,820, forward strand.
CGCCCTGTTCGCCGACCTGGGTGACGTTGCCCCAGATCACATCCTCGACCGCATGGCCCGAAAGCCCGTTGCGGTCCTTGAGCGCGTTCAGGATGCGGGCGGACAGGGCGACCGAGGTGACCTCGTGCAGGGCGCCGTCAGGGCGGCCCTTGCCACGGGGGCTGCGCACGGCGTCGTAGATAAAGGCCTCGGTCATCTTACGTCTCCTCCCGTCAGGCGCGGTCGGACGGGCGACCGGGCATCAGGTCATAGGGGTGCTTCCAGCCGGGAAGCGCGCTGATCCTGTCGAGCCAGCGGGCGATGTTCGGCCATTCCGAACGATCGAACCCGAAAGGCTCCGGGTAGTAGAGGTAACTGCAACAGGAGAAGTCCGCGACAGTAACGCTGCGTCCGACGACCCAGTCGCGCGTGGCGAGATGGGTGTCGAGCACCTTCCACGCCGCCTTGGCGCGGCCCTGAAGAAAGGGGATGACGCCTTCGGGGCGTTTCTCGGGCGCGAGGAAGTTGCCGAGGAAGCGCAGGGTGCTGACGGTGCCGGTGTGCTTGTGGTTGTCCCACAGGATCCAGCGCAGCACCTCGTCGGCGTCCTCGGGCGCTCCGCCGAACTGGCCGGTCTTGCGGACGATGTGGTTCAGGATCACGCCCGATTGGGTCAGCGTCCGGCCGTCATCGACCAGGACGGGCACCTCGCCCATTTCGTTGATCTTGCGGAAGGCGGGGCTGCGCGCCTCGCCGTTGAAGAAATCGACGAAGACCGGATGCCACGGATAACCCGCGAGCGTCATGGCCAGCGCGCATTTGTAGGCGTTTCCGCTTTCGCCGAAGCAGTAGAGTCTTGCGGTCATGTCGGATCCTTCCCCGGGGGGTTCAGGGTGAGGTTAGTCCCAATCGCCACGGGAATACAAAACCGGGACGGCATGGATCACGAGATTTCATTGGTCCGGGCTGTCGCTGCAGCGGTCATCGCCCTTGGGAATGGTCAACCCCGGGCGGTCTGGGGATCGGTCCAGCCTTCCATCTTGCGGTAGATGGTCGAGGGGGCGACGGCAAGGATCCGCGCCGCCTTGGGGACCGAGCCGCCGTTCCGGGCAATCGTTTCTTCGATCACGATGCGTTCGATCTCGGCCAGGGTGCGGCCGATCAGGGCGTCGATCCCGCCCGGCGCGGCCTGCGGGGCGCTGCGGCGGGCCGGGCTTTCGGATGACGCGCCAAGGCCGGGCGGCAGCATCCCCCGCGACACGATCTCGCCGTCGTTCAGGACGACGACATTGCGCACCACGTTGAGCAGCTGGCGGACATTGCCGGGCCAGCTGACCTTGAGGAAGAGGTCGCGGACCTCGGAGTCGAGGGCCTGGAAGCGGCGGCCCTCTTCCCGGGCGAAGCGCTTGAGGACGCCTTCGGCGATGGCGATCACGTCCGCGCCGCGGTCGCGCAGTGGCGGCATGTGGATCGGGACGACATGCAGGCGATAGTAGAGGTCTTCGCGGAAGCGCCCCTCGCGCACGGCCTCGAGCGGGTCGCG
>JBJOQI010000046.1:0-5559 GCA_046050045.1 Pseudomonadota bacterium
GGTCCTGATTCCAGAGAGTTACATCCCCGATCTTGATGTACGTCTCGGTCTTTACCGCCGCCTCAGCCAGCTGTCGACCAAGGTCGAGATGGAAGGCTTCGCCGCCGAACTGATCGACCGCTTCGGAGAGCTTCCGCGCGAGGTGAACACGCTTCTGAACGTCATCCGCATCAAGGCGATGTGCCGCAAGGCAGGCATCGCGCGGCTCGACGCAGGCCCCAAGGGCGCGACGGTGCAGTTCCACAACGACAAGTTCGCCAATCCTGCGGGTCTTGTCGAATTCATCCAGGCCGAAAAGGGAACGGCGCGGGTGAAGGACAACAAGATCGTCCTGGCGCGCGCCTTCGCCAACGACGCCGAAAAGGTGAAGGGCGCGTTCCAGATCGCAAAGGATCTTGCGGAAAAGGTTCTGGCAGCGAAACCGCAGAAGAAGACGGGTTGATCCCTGACCTCAGCGATCGCGCACGGCCCGCAGGAGAACCCATGCGAGCGCAGAGCAGATCGCGGCGCCCGCCATGACCGGTACCGGCGTGCCGTCAAAGGCAAGCCCGACCGGAGCGGCAATCAGAACTGAACCGACGGTGGCAAGGGCTGTCACCAAGGATGCGGTCAATCCGGCAATATGCCCGGTTCGCTGCATGGCAAGCGCCTGAAGGTTTCCAAAAGTCAGGCCCGCCATGAAGAAGATCGACACCGACCAGCCAAAGAAGGCCCAGAACGCCGTATCCCCCGCCAGGTTCAGCGAAAAGACCAGGGTCATGCCAAGTGCAAGGACGACCTGCGCCAAATAGGCAAGACCCGCAAGACGGCGCATGCCGAGCCCTATGACAAGCCGGGCATTCAGGAACGATCCGGTGCCTGCAATCAGCGCCTGCAAGGCAAACCACTTCGGGAAGTTCTCTGCCTGACCAAAGGTCTCGCCGAAGATCTGCTGCGAGCTGGCCAGCAAGGCAAACATCTGCCCCATGCCAAGCGTCAGAACGACGGTATAGATCACCACGTTCCGGTCAGAGAGAACTTCCCTCGTACCCGAAAGAAGCGTCGGGAATGACAGAGCCCTGCGTTTGTCACGCGGCAATGTCTCGTCCTGCCGGATCCCGACCCAAGTGCAGCACAGGATTGCGAATGCGACAAAGGCCAAAAAGATGCCCCGCCAGCCTGCCAGATCGGCGATCAGAGCGCCGATGGCGGGCGCAACCGCGGGAACGAGGATGAAGATCATCATAGCCAGCGAGGTTATTCGCGCCATTTCGCGTCCGGAATAAAGGTCGCGCACAAGCGCAATCCCGACGACGCGCGGCGCTGCCACGCCCAGCCCTTGAACGACCCGTGCCAGCATCAACATGTCAAGCGATGATGCCATCGAGGCCATCAATGCCCCGACTGAATAAAGCGCGAAGCCTCCGAAGATCGTGACCTTTCTTCCCGCCGCATCAGAGATTGGTCCGGTGAAAAGCGTGCCAATCCCCATACCCATGATGAACGACGCCAGCACGAGTTGCGCACGGTTGGGATCGGACGGTGACAGGTCGGCCGCGATTTGCGGCAAGGCTGGCAGCATCGCGTCAATCGAGAAGGCGACGGTCGCGAACAGCAGCGCCAGCATCGCGACAAATTCGGGCAGGGGAAGCGGGCGGGGGCCGGCAATGTCTTGCCTGGCCATCAGGGCTGACCCACGGCCTGGGCCTGCAGATCGTCGATCACCTCCAGCCAAAGCTCGGTCGGTTGCGCGCCTTGCACCACATATTTGCCCGCAATGACGAAGGTGGGCACCGCGTTGACGCCACGCTGGCGTGAATGTGCCTCGCGGGACTGAATCTCGGCGGTGTCCGCGTTGGTCACGAGCAGGCGCTCGATCCCCGTCCGGTCAAGCCCGACTTCGGTGGCAAGTTCCGCAAGCGTCGCGCCATTCCCGATGTCGCGTCCTTCGGCCCAATAGGCCCGCATGATCCGGCTGACCATCAGGGTCTGCCGGCCTTCCAGTCCCGCCCAGTGAATCACGCGATGCGCGTTCAGGGTGTTCGGGCTGCGCCGGATGGCTGGCAAGTCAAAGGAAACGCCTGCAGCCTCTGCGTGTTTCAGCAAGGGTTCGTGCACCCGGATGATGTTCTCGCGCGACCCGAACTTGGCCTCCAAATAGGCCGCCCGGTCGACGCCCCCGGCGGGTAATTCCGGGTTAAGTTGATAGGGATGCCATTCGACTGCAAAGGGGTGATCCGGCCTCTGATCGAGCGCCCGGTCAAGGTAGGCCTTGCCGACATAGCACCAGGGACAAGCCACATCAGAGATAATATCCAGTTTTATCATGCCTTAACGTCCCAGAGTTGATGTAGTTTCCCGCGATTGAGCTTGCCATTCGGATTGCGGGGCAAGGCATTTGTCCGGCGAAACTCGCGCGGTTGCTTGTAGCGCGCGAGCACCAGCCCGGCACGCTCGGCAAGTTCGGCAGAGCGGTCGGCATCGGCAACATAGACACAGGCGATAACACCCACTCCCGGACGGACCTCGCGGGAAAGGACCGCAAGGTCATCAACGCCCGGGACGCCCGACAGGGCCGCTTCGACCTCGGCCGGTGAGACGCGGTAACCGCCCGCGTTCATCAGGTCGTCCGCCCGTCCCAGGTAACGAAAGGCCCCATCCGGTCCTTGGCTTGCGATGTCTCCGGTCAGGAACCAGTCGCCGCGATAGCGCGCTGCCGTGGCCTTGGGCTCTTCAAGATAGCCAAGCATCAGTCCGGGGTCGTCGCGATGAATCGCGATTTCCCCCTGATCCGCCCCGGCGAGGCCGGTCTCGCCGTCCAGAAGCGCAATCCGGCGGCCCGGCTGGGCATAACCCGCAAAACCGTCCGGCGCCGGACGTTCGGGACTGCCGGAGATGTAGGTCGAACATTCCGACATGCCGAGAGCCTCGTGCAGATCCGTGCCTGTCGCCGTTCTCCACTCTGCGCGCAGGGAAGGCAACAGCGTCTCGCCCGCGCTCAACCCGTGACGCAGGCGTGGCAGGGCAGGAACCGGCGCGCGCAGCATCTGCCGGATTGCGCCCGGCGCACCGGCAAAGATCGTCGCGTCGTGCCGCCGAAGCAGCAGCGGAAAGACCGACGGCAACAGACCAGGGCCTGGGATCAACGCGGTCGCGCCAAGCGTCCAAGGGTCAAGTAAGCCGGTGCCGAGGGTAAAGGTCCAGTTCAGCGCGCCGGCGTGAAAGACCCGGTCTGACGGACCGATCGATTCCCAGCCGCGATGCATCATCCGCCGGGCCCAGACCGCGCGGTGCGCGTGCAGCACCGGCATTGGTCTGCCCGACGTTCCCGAGGTAAAGATCGCGTAGGCGGATCTGTCAGGATCTCCCATGGACCAGTCGCAGGGGGTGAGACGCTCCATCGCCAGCACCTCGGACGATGAAAGGACGGGCAGATCACAAGGGGGCAGGGCAAGCGACGGGTCCGCCACGATCAGCGCCGGGCCGATCCGGGAGATCAGCGCTAGAACCTCGCTTGCCGTCAGCTGGGCCGAGACCGGCACCGGGATCACCCCCACGGCAATTGCGCCAAGGAAGGCGAGCGGGAAGGCCGCCGAATTCGACAGGCGAAGCAGAACCCGGTCGCCCGCACGCAGACCCTTCGCCAGCAGGCCGGTTCCGCACCCGCGCACCGCGGCGATAAGGCGTGCATAGCTCCATCGTTCGGCCCCCGACGGCGACAGGATCATCAGCGCGACCTTGTCCGGCGTCTGGCTTCCCGCCTGCAGCACATAGGCAGCGGCGTTGAACGGGCCGGGACAGGGTTCGAGATCCGGCAAAGTGGGAGTGGATGCCATTCCGGCTGGCTACGATGCTTCTTGAGGTGATTCAAGCATGGCTCGTTGCGGCCCTGGCCAGCTTTCGACTATGGACACGGGACGGGATACAGGGCGGTTACCGAATGGGCGACGATCAGACGCGGATCATCAGGGTTGCACGCGAAAACGGTGCGGTCGAGATCCCGGCCGAGGTGCTCGACCTCGGCCAGCGCGTGCGCGACCTGCGCCGGGAAAAGGGCTGGACGCTCGAACAGGCGGCGCGTCAGGCGGGCCTTGCGCGCTCGACACTGTCCAAGATCGAGAACGGGCAGATGTCGCCGACCTTCGACGCGCTGAAGAAGCTGGCGCAGGGCCTGGATATATCGGTCCCGCAGCTGTTCACGCCCCCGTCGCGCCAGCAGGTCATGGGACGGATGGCGGTGACAAAGGCCGGTGATGGCCAGCCGCACCCCACCGCGACCTACGAGCACGAATTGCTGGCCGGCGGCCTGACCCGCAAGCAGATGCTGCCCTACCGCGCCCGTATCCGCGCGCGGACGCTGGAGGAATTCGGCGGCTGGGTCCGCCATGATGGCGAGGAGTTCCTGTTCGTCCTGACCGGGATCGCCCGGCTGTATACCGAATTCTACGAACCTCAGGACCTGCGGCGCGGCGACAGCGCCTATTATGACGCGACAATGGGCCACAACCTCGTTTCGGTCAGCGAAGAAGACGCGACCGTTCTCTGGGTCACCAGCCTTGCCTGATGCCTAGCTGTTCGGGCTGTCGGGCGCGCAGAACGCCTTTTGCAGCTCGGCGATGATCGCCTTCACCTCGGGGCGATGCAGGCGGTAGTGGATGAACCGGCCCTCGCGCCGCGCCTCGACCAGACCTTCGGCGCGAAGCCGCATGAGTTGCTGCGATACCGCGGCCTGCGACAGGCCGAGGATCGCCTCGATCTCTCCCACCGTCAGTTCGTTGTCGCCAAGCAGGCAGAGAATCTCAAGCCGGCCTTCATGCGCCAACGCCTTGAGAAAGGTCGCGGCCTTGGCAGAGGCCGACTGCCCAGAGGCGTCTTCGCCAAAGCGGTTGCTCATCTGATCGGGGGCCATGTGCATCGGACTGTCCTTGCAAATACGCTGCGACCATATATATCAAGCAATGAATGTGTTGTGTAGCCGCACAACAGATAAATTCCATATCGACGAGGAATGCAAATGTTCGGATTCGGTCGCGCCGCGAACCAGCCATTCGAAACCATCAACGGGGCCGAGGCCGCTGCCCGCGTGAAGGCGGGGGCTCGGCTTGTGGACGTCCGCGAAAGAAGCGAGTTCTCGGCGGGGCACGTCGAAGGGGCGATCAATGTTCCACTGTCGGCCTTCGCTTCGCACGCGCACCTGATCCCGAAAGATGCACCGGTCATCCTCTACTGCGCGGCGGGCATGCGTTCGGAACGTGCCCTGGGCGTCTGTGCGAATCTTGACCTTGGCGTCACGACCCATGTGGCGGGCGGCATCTCGGCCCTTGCCAGGGCCGGGATGCGGATCACGCAATCCTGATACTTCAGGTTAGCTTCATCTCACTACTTACTGCCTCTGTTCAATAATCAGAAGAACGCCTGCAATCCGGTGATGGCGCGTCCCAGGATCAGGGCGTGAACATCATGCGTGCCTTCGTAGGTGTTGACCGTCTCGAGGTTAACCATGTGGCGGATCACCTGGTATTCCTCGGAGATGCCGTTGCCGCCGTGCATGTCGCGCGCGGCGCGGGCGATATCGAGCGC
>JBJOQI010000047.1:0-4560 GCA_046050045.1 Pseudomonadota bacterium
TCGGCCTGCATCAGCCGCTTGGCGCCGACGCGGCGCTGCTGACCTCGCGCGTCCGGGTCAAGGCGACGCTTTCCGGCCAGACCGACGCCGGGCTAGAATTTGGCGCGACGGGCCAGCTGTCTGCCGCCGGGCTCGACACCGGCAAGGCTGGGACCCTGTTCCTCGCAGGCACCGGCTGGCGGTTGACCATGGGCGATGTCGAGGGGGCGGCGGCCTCGGCCAACGGCCAGGCCGCGCTGGTCGGACTGACCGAACTCGGCTCGTGGAACAACCTCACCTATATCGCGAACGGTGGAACAGTCTTCGCGGGCACGACGCTTCCCCTGCAGGATACGGCCGACCCCTCGGCCCGGCTCAGCCTGACCACGCCGTCGGGCGAGCTCTTCCTGTCCGCGACCACGCCCCTGAACGGCACACGCGCCCTGTCCGCCGGCTTCAAGACCGCCGACGCCCCGCTGCGCTTCGGGCTGGGCATCGAGCGGCAGGGCAGCGCCAGCCAGACCATCGGCTCGGTCCAGGTCCGGCACGGGCCCCTGTCGGCAAAGGCGCTCTACGGCGTCATCCGGTCCGGCGGGGCCAGCTTTCCGCAATGGTCGGGATCGCTGGGCTTCTCGTCCGGCCCGACCACAGTGACGGCCTTCTATGCCGATGATTCCCGCCTGGCCGGGGCCGCCGGTGCGCGCGCTGCGGGCCTTGGCTTCACCCGCAGCCTGGGCGCGGGCATCGACCTGCGCGGCGGGGCCGTCCGCAACCTGACCACCCACGCGAATGCCTTTGACCTTGGCTTGAACTTCACGTTCTGATCGCGCCAGACCCGAGGTGCCCCTTGCCGCTTGATGACATCCTGTCCCGCATCGCCCGCGCCGAGGCCGCCGCCGGCCGCACCGCGGGTGCCGTGACCCTCATCGCCGTGTCCAAGGTCCAGCCTGCAGACCGGGTCGAGGCCGTGCTGGCCCAGGGCCACCGCACCTTCGGCGAGAACTACGTGCAGGAAGCACAGTCCAAATGGCCCGCCTGGCGCGCGGCCTTCCCCGGTGTGCAGGTCCACATGATCGGCCCCCTTCAGACCAACAAGGCGAAACTCGCCGTCGACCTGTTCGACGCGATCCACACCCTCGACCGCCCCGCGCTGGCCGAGAAGCTCGCCCGCCTGGCCGAGGCGCGCGGGGCCTGCCCCGACCTCTTCGTGCAGGTCAACACCGGGTCGGAACCGCAGAAGGCCGGGATCCTTCCCGCCGAGGCCGACACCTTCCTGCGCGAGGTCCGCGCCCTCGGCCTGTCCCCCATCGGCGCCATGTGCATCCCGCCCGAGGGCGAGGATCCCGTCGCCCATTTCCGCCTTCTGCGCGCCATCGCCGAACGGAATGGCCTGCCCGCCCTGTCGATGGGGATGAGCGCCGATTTCGAAACCGCCATCGCCGAAGGGGCGACCCATGTGCGCATCGGCAGCGCGATCTTCGGCGCGCGGGCTTACGAACCCCGCACCTGATCCATTTTCGGTCCCGAAATATCCCGGGGGAGTCGCCCCGAAGGGCGACGGGGGCAGCGCCCCCATCCGTCAGGTCAGCCAGACCCGCCCGTAGGGCGGCAGCACCACATTGCCCGCGTGCACCGTCACATGGGCATCCGACAGCGCATCGTGGAACCGCGTGGCCCCCATCGCGCGGGCCTGATGCTCGGGCAGGTGCAGCCAGCCCTCAGTGAAGTTATAAAGCCCGAGTAGCACCCCCGCCGGGGCCTTCCGCGCCACGCAGAACAGGCCGCCGATCCCGGTCTCGATCACCTCGGTCGGTGTCGCGCCGTGCAGCTCTGCCGTCGCCCGCCGCCGCGCCAGGATGTGCCGCACCCCGCGCCAGACCTGCGCCGCCGGGCCGTGCCCGTCGTGCCGGTCGCGCGCCACCGCCCAGTCCATCCGCGGGCGATGCACCCAGCGGCTGTCATGCGCGTGGTCGGGGTTGTCGAGATAGGCGTAGTCGTTCAGCGCCGCCAGCTCGTCCCCCATGTACAGCAGCGGTATCCCCCCGAAGCCCGCAATCAGCGCATGGCCCAGCAGGATGCGCTGCACCGCCCAGTCCACGCCCTGCGCGTCCCCGGCCGCCAGCGCCCGTTCCAGCCCGGCCAGCGACGCGAAAGAGCCCGAGATGCGCTTGTCCCCTGTCTCCTCGTTCACCTGGAACAGCGCGCCCTTGGCGAAGCTTCCGGGGAAGGAACCTTCGTAGAAATCCGACAGATAGGCCCGGTGCGCCACGCCCGAGACGTTCAGCGCGGCCGCGTCCTCATCCGTCACCGCCCAGCCGATGTCGTCATGGCAGCGGATATAGGTGGCATAGGTCGCGTTGGTCAGCCGGTCGGGGAAATGGCTGCGCAGCACATGGGTCATCAGCCGCGTGTCGCGCGTGGCCAGTGCCGACCAGAACTGCACCATCAGGCTGTTGTGATAGGCAAGGTTGCCCTCCTTGCCGTCATGTTCCCCCCGGCCAAGGTAGGGCAGCATCTCGGCCGGCGCGACGATCGCCTCTTCCAGGTGGATCACGGCGGGGCAGGCGATGCGGCAGGCCGCGCGCAGCGCCCGCAGGATCATGTGCACCTCGGGCTCGGACTGGCAGCGCGTGCCCATCCGCTTCCACATGAAGGCCACGGCATCCAGCCGCAGCACGTCGACCCCCTTGTTGGCCAGGAACAGCATGACCTCGACGATTTCCAGGAAGACCTGCGGATTGGCCCAGTTCAGGTCCCACTGGTGTTCGTTGAAGGTCGTCCAGACCCATTTCCCGGTCTCGGGGTAAAAGGTGAAGTTGCCCGGCGCATTGTCGGGGAAGACCTCGACCAGCGTGCGCTCGTAGGCCTCGGGCAGGGTGTTGTCGTCGAACATCAGGTAATAGTCCTGATAGCCCTTGTCGCCCGCCTTGGCGCTTTCGGCCCAGGCATGTTCCTTGGCCGTGTGGTTCAGCACCAGGTCCACGCACAGCGACATGCCCCGCGCGCGCAGCGCCGCCGAGACCGCCTCGAAGTCCGCCATCGTGCCATAGGCGGGGTTGATCGCCCGGTAGTCCATCACCGAATAGCCGCCGTCGCTGTCGCCGGGCCGGGGCTTCAGGCAGGGCATCAGGTGGACATAAGTGATGCCCATCTCTTCAAGGTAATCCAGCCGCTCCAGCACGCCCTGCAGCGTCCCGGCAAAGCGGTCGATGTAGAAGACATAGCCCGCCATGCCCGGGCGCTGGAACCAGTCGGGCTCCAGGTCGCGCTTCAGGTCGAGATGCCTCAGGTCGGCGGGCCGCGCGGCCCAGGCCGCCTCCAGCGCCGCGGTCAGCCGCCCGACGAACCCCGCATAGCCGGGATGCGCCCCATAGAGCCGTTCCAGCATCCCCCACAGGTCATCCGCGCTGCGCGCCATCCGCAGGTCGAAGATCTCGCGGTCCTGCGCGCTCATGTTCCCGGCCATCGGAATCCTCCTGTCCCCGTAGGGCAGAATAGCGACCTCAAAGCGCTTCGGAAAGCCTTCGATGCGGGATGACCAGCCGGGTTTCGGGCCTGATCCGGTTGGCAATGCGGATCAGGTCTTCCCGCGCCAGCGCCACGCAGCCCGCCGTCGGCGCGCCGGGCCTGCGCCAGCTGTGGATGAAGATGGCCGAGCCGCGTCGATACCCGGCCACCGGCCAGTTCCAGTCGGTCAGGATCACGAGGTCATACATCGGGTCCGCGCGCCGCAACCGTTCGTGGCTGGCCGCGAAGGGCGCGCGGACCATCAGGTTGTAGTCCTCGCTGTCGGGGTCGTCGCACCAGAGATCGCGGGGTCCGATCGGCAGCGCCCAGCCGGGCAGGGCGGACGCCGCGATCCGGTCGGGGCGGTAGAGCATCCCCACGATCCGGTGCACCCCGGCAGGCGTGCAGCCGTCGCCCTCGCGCTTCCGGGTCGAAATGCCGCCGCGCCCGATGGTGCAGGGATGGACACGCCCCAGAAAGCGCAGGCCCATCGGCGTCAGCACAAGGTCGCTGGCCTTCATGCTGGGTCCGCCGCCACGCGCACCACCGCGCTGCCGACCTTGTGGCCGCTGTCGGTGATGCGATGCGCCTCGACGATCCGGTCAAGCGGCGTCACCGACCCCACGACGGGCCGGAACAGACCCTGTTCCGCCATCGCCGCCAGTGCCAGCAGGTCGTCCCGCCGCTCGGGTGCCGTCCCGGCCAGCACCTTGCGGCCCTGCCCGAGCCGGATGAAGGGCAACCTCAGCATCAGGGGCACGTCGCCCACCACCAGACCCAGCCGCCCGCCGGGTCTCAGGCCCTGCGCGGCAGCGTCGATGCCGACCTGCCCGGTGGTATCAAGGATCACGTCGAAGACCGCGCCATCGTCGCCGGGCGACCAGTCGCGATAGTCCCGCACCGCCTCCGCCCCGATGCGGTGCAACAGGTCGTGGTTCCCCGCACTGGCCACGCCCGTCACATGCGCCCCCAGCGCCCGGCCGATCTGCACCGCCGCACTGCCCACCGCGCCCGAGGCCCCGATGACCAGAAGCCGCTCGCCCCGGGCAAGCTTCAGCCGCTCGCGCAGGAACC
>JBJOQI010000048.1:0-4020 GCA_046050045.1 Pseudomonadota bacterium
CTGGCCTTGCGGGGTGAACGGGCCTTTCTGGCAGGCATGGCAGCCTTTGCGCTGGGGCATCTGGCCTATGGGCTGTGGATGTTCGAGCCGGGCGGGGCTTCGGCGGCGCTGCCAGGGCTTACGATCCTTGGCCTGCTTGGGGCCTCGACCGAGGTCTGGCTCGCGCCGCGGACCGGGGGGCTGCGCTGGCCGGTCCGGGGTTATGTGCTGGTGATCCTGATGATGATGGCCGCCGCGCTGACGATGCCGGCCGGCCGCTGGCCGATGCTGGCGGGGGCGGGCCTGTTTCTTGTGTCGGACCTGATTCTGGCGCTGGAGCTGTTCGTGTTGCGCCACGCCGCGTGGAAGGCGGCGGCGGGGCGCATCCTCTGGCCGGTCTACTGGGCCGGGCAGGCACTGATCCTGGCGGGCAGTCTCGGGCAGGGCTGAGGGCCTGCCGCCCTTCCATCCGGGTCGCGAAGGGACTAGGTGGTGGGGGCAATCCCGCCGGAGGGCCGCCGATGTCGTTCTTTACCAAGCTGAAGGACCGCCTGTTCAAGTCGTCGTCGAAGCTGGACGAGGGGCTGGAGGCGATCGTCTCGGACGGCGGCGTGGCCGAGGCCGCAGCCCCGCCCGAGGTGGCCGCACCGCGCCCGGCCCCGGAAGAGGTTCCCCCGCCGCCCGCGCCCGCGGCCCCGGAGCCGGAACCGGTGACGATCCCGCAGGTTCCCGAGCCGCTGCCCGAGCCGGAGCCCGAGGGCATTCCCGATGATGCGCCGCAGGAAATGCCCGCAGACGAGCCATTCGGAACCCCCGAGATGCAGGACCCCGCGCCCGTTGCCCAGCCACAGGAACAGCGGCGCGGGATTCTCGGGCGGCTCTTCGGCCGCGCCGACGCGGCACCCGTCGTGCGTCGGGTGCTGGACGATGCGATGCTGGAAAGCCTCGAAGAGCTGCTGATCCAGGCCGACATGGGCGTGGATACCGCGCTGCGGGTTGCCGCCAACATGGCCGAGGGGCGCATGGGGCGGAAGCTGTCGGTCGAGGAGATCAAGGGGCTGCTTGCCGCCGAGGTCGCGCGGATCATGGAGCCGGTGGCGCGGCCCCTGCCAGTCTATGCGAAAAAGCCGCAGGTCGTGCTGATCGTGGGGGTCAACGGATCGGGCAAGACCACGACGATCGGCAAGCTGGCGAGCCAGTTCCGGGCGGCGGGCAAGTCGGTCGTGATCGCGGCGGGCGACACCTTCCGCGCGGCGGCGGTCGAGCAGTTGCAGGTCTGGGGCCAGCGCGCGGGCGTACCGGTGATGACCGCGCCCGAAGGGTCGGACCCGGCGAGCCTTGCCTTTGACGCCATGACGAAGGCCGAGGCGGAGGGCGCGGACCTGCTGATGATCGACACGGCGGGGCGGTTGCAGAACCGGCAGGACCTGATGGAGGAACTGGCCAAGATCGTGCGGGTGATCCGCAACAAGGACCCCGAGGCCCCGCACAATACGCTGCTGGTGCTGGATGCGACGACGGGCCAGAACGCGGTCAGCCAGGTCGAGATCTTCCGCAAGATCGCCGATGTGTCGGGGCTGGTGATGACCAAGCTTGACGGCACGGCCAAGGGCGGGGTGCTGGTGGCGCTGGCCGACAGGTTCGGGCTGCCGATCCATGCGATCGGCGTGGGCGAGCAGATCGACGACCTGCAACCCTTCGACCCCGAGGACTTCGCCCGCGCCCTTGTCGGGCTGGAGGCCTGAGAAAGACCCCCCCGAATGTCGGACTGGCTGCGGACACTGGAAGGCACGCCCGCGGGGCATGACCTTGCGCTGGCGCTGGCGCTGCTCGCCGCCGTGCTGCATGCCCTCTTCGGCGCGCTTCAGAAGGGCCGCCACGACCCCTGGCTGAGCCGCGCGGCGATCGACGCGAGTTATGCGGTAATTGCGCTGCCCTTCGCCCTGTTCGTGGTGCCCTGGCCCGAGCCGCACATGTGGCCGATCTTTGCCGGCGCTTTCGTGATCCATGTGGCTTACAAGATACTCCAGGCCATGACCTATGACCGTGGGGCCTTTACCGTGGTCTATCCGGTCGTGCGCGGGACGGGGCCGCTGTTTGCGGTCTTTGGCGCGATGGTCGTCTTCGGCGAGCGGTTCACCCCCGGCCAGTGGGCGGGGCTGGCGATGCTGGTGGGCGGGATCCTCGGGCTTGCGGTCTACAACCTGCGCCACCTGACCGAGGGGCGCGAGACGCTGGGCCCGGCGCTGGGCTTTGCCGTGCTGACCGGGGCGCTGGTCGCGGCCTATACGACCTATGACGCCTATGGCATCCGCGCGACGGCGGACCCGTTCACCTTTCTGGCGTGGTTCTTCCTGATCGACGGCATCTTCATTCCGGTCGTGACCTTCCGGCGCTGGCGGCGGCTGAACCTGGCACAGGCGGTGCCCTTGCTGCGGCGGGGTGTCTTCGGCGCGATGGTGGCCTATTTCAGCTTTGGTGCGATCATGCTAGCCACGCGGCTCGACAAGGTGGGCGAAGCGGCGGTGCTGCGCGAGACCTCGACGGTCTTTGCGGCGCTGATCGGCTGGCTGATGCTGGGCGAACGGGTCGGGCCGCGGCGGCTGGCGCTGATGGCGCTGATCGCGGCGGGCGCGGTCGTGGTGGAGATGGCAGGATGACGATGGAAAAGAAGGTCAACCCTTTGGTGAAGGCGGCGCTGGAGTTCGGGCCGATCCTGGCCTTCTTCGTGGCCTTCGGCTGGTTCAAGGAGCGGACGTTTACCGTCGGCGGCACGGAATACGGCGGCTTCATCGTGGCAACTGCGCTCTTCGTGCCGCTGCTGGTGGCGACGACGCTGATCCTGTGGCGGCTGACCGGGCGGCTGTCGCCGATGCAGGTCGTGACGCTGGTGCTGGTGATCGTCTTCGGCGGGCTGTCGGTCTGGCTGAACGACGAGCGCTTCTTCAAGATGAAGCCCACGATCATCTATGTCCTGTTCGCCGCCGTCCTGGGCTTTGGCCTTCTGCGCGGCACATCCTACCTGCGATATGCGATGGATGGCGTCGTGCCCCTGAAGCCCGAGGGCTGGATGATCCTGACCCGCCGCGTGACCCTGTTCTTTGCCGCGCTTGCCGTGCTGAACGAGGTGGTCTGGCGCACGATGTCGGATCAGGCCTGGGTGAACTTCAAGACCTTTGGCCTGACCATCGGGGTGTTCGGGTTCTTCATGCTGCAGGGCAGGCTGTTCGAGCGTTACGCCCTCGACGAGGAAAAGCCCGCGGACGAGGCCTGAGGGCCAAGCTCGCGCGAGAAGGCATAGGCCACCGCCACTACCGGCAGCAGCAGCGCCACCGCGATGCGCGGGTCGCTGAGGCCCGCGACCGCCCCGAAGACCACGGGTGCCGCGGCGGCGAGGATGTTCTGCAGGAAGATGAAGGCGGCCACTGCCTCGGTCGCGGGGCGGTCGCCGCGCCGGACGACGGCGGTGACGGTCAAGGGGTAGGTGGCCGAGGTGCCAAGGCCGATGACGGCACAGGCAAGAAGCGCGGCCCAGACCGAGGGCGCGAGCGCCAGCATCACCAGGCCCGCCGCCGTCATTGCGCAAAAGGCCCGGCCAAGTGCCACGTCGCCGATCCGCGCCGCCACGCGGTCGGACAGGAAGCGGCCCGCTGTCTGAAGCCCGACGAAGACCGGCAGGGCGCAGGCGGCGATCCAGCCCGGCGGGGCGAAGATGTCGCGGACGATGATGATGGCCCAGTTGCGCACGACAATCTCGACCACGACCGAGATGACACCGTAGCCCATCAGTAGGAAGGTCGCCCGATTGGGCAGGATGAACCGCGATCCGGGGCGCTGGTGCGCGTCGGGCGGGGCATCCTGCATCGGCCGGATGAAAAGGAAGATCCCCGCCAGCATGATCGCGGCCAGCGTCACGAACTGCTGCAGCGGCGTGACGCCCGCCCGGATTGCCAGCGCCGACAGGCCGGTGACGAGCATGAAGGTCAGGCTCCATGTGCCGTGGCTCTGCGCCATCAGCGGGCGGCCCGAACTGCGTGCCAC
>JBJOQI010000049.1:0-5168 GCA_046050045.1 Pseudomonadota bacterium
CTGCCCCCCGCCCTGCGGGCTCCCCCCGGGATATTTGCGAACCGAAAATGGGAAAGGGCGCGCGGTGATCACCGAACTCACGCTGTCCCATTTCCGGTCGCACCGCAGGCTGTCGCTGGCGCTCGATGGGCGGCCGGTGGCGATCTGGGGGCCGAACGGGGCGGGCAAGACCAATATCCTGGAAGCGGTGTCGATGCTGTCGCCGGGGCGGGGCTTGCGCCGGGCGGGCCCGGGCGAGATCGCGCGCCGGCCAGAGGGCATCGGCTGGAAGGTCACGGCCATAGTCGCGGGCCCTGGCGGGAGCCATGAGGTCGAGACCCTTGCCGAGGGCGAGGCCGCGCGCTCCGTCCAGATCGACGGCAAGCCCGCGACACAGGGCGCGCTGGGGCGCATCCAGCGGATGCTGTGGCTGATCCCGGCGATGGACCGGCTCTGGATCGAGGGGGCCGAGGGGCGCAGGCGGTTTCTGGACCGCATGACGCTGTCCTTCGAGCCTGCGCATGCCGAGACGGTGCTGGCCTATGAAAAGGCGATGCGCGATCGCAACCGGCTGCTGAAGGACGAGGTGCGCGACGCGCGCTGGCATGAGGCGCTGGAGGCGCAGATGGCCGCGAGCGGCTGGCAGATCGCGGGCAACCGGATGGCGGCGCTGGCGCGCATCGCGGCGGCGCAGTCGGGGGTCGAGACGGCCTTTCCGGTGGCCGACCTTTCCATCGTGACCGAGGGCGGCGAGGCCGAGGGCGAAGATGCGCTGCGCGCCGCGCTGGCCGAGGGCCGCGCGCGCGACATGGCCGCAGGCCGCACCCTGACCGGCCCGCACCGCGCCGACCTGCGGGCGGTCTATGCCGCCAAGGGGGTCGAGGCCGCGCAGTGCTCGACGGGGGAACAGAAGGCGCTGCTGATCTCGCTGATCCTGGCCAATGCGCGGGCGCTGGCCGAGGACACCGGTGCCCCGCCGGTGATCCTGCTGGACGAGGTGGCGGCGCATCTGGACGCCGGGCGCCGCGCCGCGCTGTTTGACGAGGTCGTGGCGCTTGGCGCGCAGGCCTTCATGACCGGGACGGGGCCGGAGCTGTTCGCCGAACTCGGGACCCGGGCGAAAGGCCTTGAGGTGACCGAGGCGGGCGGGATGTCCATAGTCAGGGAGGTTCGGGATGCAGGTTGAGCGGATTGCAGAGCTGGACCTGACGCCCGGCGACGAGGCGGCAATCGCGGACCTGCTGCGGCGCTGCTTTGCGACCGACTTCGGCGGGCGGTCGCATTTCATCCAGCGCCACCACCTGCGTTTCGTCCTGCGCGACCCCGCCATCGTCGGGCACATGGGCCTGACCTTCCGCGTGGTACGGCTGGGCGGGGCGCTGGTGCCGGTCCTGGGGCTTGCCGATGTGGCGACCGACCCCGGGCGGCGCGGCGAGGGGATCGCGGCGCGGCTGCTGGCCGAGGTCATTGCCTGGGGCCGCACCTCGCCTGCGGACGTGCTGCTGCTGTTCGGCACCGCCGCGCTCTATCAGGGGGCGGGCTGCCGCAAGGCCGCGAACCCGATGCGCTATGTCGACATGACGGGGGCCGTGACGCACGGGGTCCGTGACGAGCCGGCCGAAAGCCTGATGGTCCTGCCGCTGAAGCCCGGCGCGGCCTGGGACGAGACCCTGCCGCTCGACCTGCTTGGCCATCTGTTCTGAACCGTCCTTCCGCCGCGTCCGACCGCTAAATCTTGTGTCTTGCCCGTGACATTCCCGGCCCCGACGACTATAAGATGCGGGCAAGAACAAGGGCGGGCAGTGATGTCGGACGAAACCGGAAAACCGCAGGAATACGGCGCGGATTCGATCAAGGTTCTCAAGGGGTTGGAGGCCGTCCGCAAGCGCCCCGGCATGTACATCGGCGATACCGATGACGGCTCGGGCCTGCACCACATGGTTTATGAGGTCGTGGACAACGGCATCGACGAGGCGCTGGCGGGCCATGCCGATGCCGTGACGGTCAAGATCCATGCCGATTCCAGCGTGTCGGTACGCGACAACGGCCGCGGCATCCCCGTCGACATGCACCCGACCGAGGGTGTTTCCGCAGCCGAGGTCATCATGACCCAGCTGCACGCGGGCGGCAAATTCGACCAGAACAGCTACAAGGTCTCGGGCGGTCTCCACGGCGTCGGCGTCTCGGTCGTGAACGCGCTGTCGGACTGGCTTGACCTGCGCATCTGGCGCAACGGCAAGCTGCACTACGCCCGCTTCGAGAACGGAGACACCGCCATCCCGCTGCGGGTCGAAGGCGATGCCGCCCCCGGCGAAAAGGGGACCGAGGTCCGCTTTCTCGCCGCTGCCAAGACCAACCGCGAGGACGGGACGTTCAGCAATCTCGACTACGTCTTCAAGACGCTCGAGGCGCGCCTGCGCGAACTGGCCTTCCTCAACTCGGGCGTCCGCATCATCCTTGAGGACGAGCGCCCCGCCGAGCCGCTGCGCACAGAGCTGTACTACGACGGCGGCGTGCGCGAGTTCGTCAAGTACCTCGACCGGCACAAGACCCCGGCCTTCCCCGAACCGATCTTCATGACCGGCGAGAAATCGGGCATCGGGGTCGAGGTCGCGATGTGGTGGAACGACAGCTACCACGAGACGGTGCTGCCCTTTACCAACAACATCCCGCAGCGCGATGGCGGCACCCACCTGGCGGGCTTCCGCGCCGCGCTGACCCGCACCATCGGGAAATACGCGCAGGACAGCGGCATCGCGAAGAAGGAAAAGGTCGACTTCACCGGCGACGACGCGCGCGAGGGGCTGACCTGCGTGCTTTCGGTCAAGGTGCCCGACCCGAAGTTCTCCAGCCAGACCAAGGACAAGCTGGTGTCCTCCGAGGTGCGCCCCGCCGTCGAGTCGCTCGTGAACGAGAAGCTCGGCGAGTGGTTCGAGGAACACCCGGCCGAGGCCCGCGTCATCGTCGGCAAGATCATCGAGGCGGCACTGGCGCGCGAGGCCGCCCGCAAGGCCCGCGAACTGACCCGCCGCAAGACCGCGATGGACGTCGCCAGCCTGCCCGGCAAGCTGGCCGACTGCCAGGAAAAGGACCCCGCCCTGTCGGAGCTGTTCCTGGTCGAGGGTGACAGCGCCGGCGGCTCCGCCAAGCAGGGGCGCGAGCGCAAGAACCAGGCGGTGCTGCCGCTGCGCGGCAAGATCCTGAACGTGGAACGCGCGCGGTTTGACCGGATGCTGTCGTCAGACCAGATCGGCACGCTGATCACCGCGCTGGGCACCGGGATCGGGCGCGATGAATTCAACCTCGGCAAGCTGCGCTACCACAAGATCGTCATCATGACCGACGCCGACGTGGACGGCGCGCATATCCGCACGCTCTTGCTCACCTTCTTCTACCGGCAGATGCCCGACCTGATCGACCACGGGCACCTCTACATCGCGGAACCCCCGCTCTACAAAGTCGCGCGCGGCAAGTCCGAGGTCTACCTGAAGGACCAGTCGGCGCTGGAGGACTACCTGATCCAGGCGGGCGTGGATGGCGCGATCCTGCGGCTGGGCACGGGCGAGGAGATCACCGGCGCCGACCTGGCCCGCGTGGTCGACGAGGCGCGCGTGATCCGCCGCATCCTGCAGGCCTTCCCGACGCATTACCCCAGCCACATCCTCGAACAGTCGGCCATCGCCGGCGCGCTGGTGCCCGGCCGGGTCGATGCCGACGCGCAGGGCGTGGCCAACGAGGTCGCGCGGCGTCTGGACGAGGTCGCCGTCGAATACGAACGCGGCTGGCAGGGACGGCCCACGCAGGACCACGGCCTGCGCTTCGCCCGGTCGGTGCGCGGGGTCGAGGAGGTCCGCACGCTGGACGGCCAGGTCCTGCGGTCGGGCGAGGCGCGGCGCCTGGCTGCCCATACCCAGCACCTGCAGGAAACCTACGGCAGCCTTGCGAAACTTGTCCGCCGCGACCGCGAGCAGTTCGTGCACGGGCCGACCGAGCTTCTGGCCGCGATCCTGCAGGAAGGCGAAAAGGGTCTGTCGCTGCAGCGCTACAAGGGCCTGGGCGAGATGAACCCCGAACAGCTCTGGGAAACCACGCTGGACCCGTCGGCCCGCACGCTGCTGCAGGTCAAGGTCGACGACGTGGCCGAGGCCGACGACATCTTCACCAAGCTGATGGGCGACGTCGTGGAACCCCGGCGCGAGTTCATCCAGCAGAACGCGCTGAGCGTGGAGAACCTGGATTTCTAGGATGGGTGCTCGCACCCATCATCGTCTAGCGATGGCACAAGATGGGTGAAATCACCCATCCTACTGAACCATTCATTAACCATACCCGCTCGACGATTGCGCATGACCTCGTATCGTCGCCTTCGCATCCCGGGCGGAACCTACTTTTTCACCGTTGGCCTCAAACGGCGAGGGACCGATACGCTTGTCGCCAGAATCGACGCGCTGCGGGCGGCTTGGGCGCAAACGCATGCAGAACGTCCTTTCCGGACACATGCGGTTGTCGTCCTGCCTGACCACCTCCATGCCATTTGGACCCTGCCCGAGGGCGATGACGATTTTCCAACCCGCTGGCGGCTGATCAAGTCGCGGTTCTCGCGGGCGACCGGACTGACCGGCAGGCAATCGCCGTCGCTCGTGTCCAAACAGGAACGTGGCCTATGGCAAAGGCGGTATTGGGAACGCGGGATCCGTGGTGTGGAAGATCTTGAGGCGTGCATGGAGTATTGCCGGATCAACCCGGTGAAACACGGGTATGTCGATCGACCCGAGGATTGGCCGTTTTCCTCGTTCCGTGGGATGGGTGTGCGCACCCATCCTGGCGGTCGGTCGATCGATGGGTGAAATCACCCATCCTACGATCCACACCACGGAACCAACCCTTCTTGGGATGGGTGCTCGCACCCATCGGGGCATCGGTCGATTGATGGGTGAAATCACCCATCCTACGATCTACACCGCGGAACCAACCCTTCGTAGGATGGGTGCTCGCACCCATCGTGGCATCGCGCAAATGATGGGTGAAATCACCTATCCTACGTCGAACAACCCCTTAACAAACCCCTAATTCGCCCTCCCAACCCCTTGATATCCCACACCCCGCCCGGCCGTCCCACCGTGGGACACCGCTCAGACCACCACCTCCATCGCCTGCTGCGCGCCCACCCCGAAGACCCGCTTGTAGCG
>JBJOQI010000050.1:0-15385 GCA_046050045.1 Pseudomonadota bacterium
CCGATGCCGCGGCGATGGCGCGCGGGCTCGATGCCGATGGCGGGGCGATCCATGCCGAAGCGCTGACCTTTGCGCTGGCGGCCCGGATGCCCCGGCCCGAGGCCGAGGCGGCCGTCAAGGCGCTGCTGCACGCGCCGGACCTGCGCGCGGCCTTTGCCGCGGCCTATCCCGACGTCCCCATGCCCGGTGTCCGCATGGGCGCGGCCCCGGCCGAGGCGCGGGCATTTGCGACGGCAGCTCAGTAGGGCAGGTCCGTCCGGGACCCGGCCAACACCTGACCTGTCGTTTCGGAAGCCTCGATCGGGTCGTAGTCACCCCCGGAACGGGCGGCGGCCCTTGCACGGGCAATGCATGATCGTGGACGCACGGTCTAGACCGGCTGGACCGGTCCGCGGCCCGATCATTCCCGCGCCAGGGCCACCACGGGGTCGAGTTTCGACGCCGATCGCGCCGGCAGGAAGCCGAAGGCGATGCCGATGACGGTGGACGAGACAAAGGCCGCGACGACGGTCGTGGTGGAATAGATCAGGCGGATGTCGGGAAAGAACCGCTCGACCCCGTAGCCGATGCCATAGGCCAGCACCACGCCGAGCGCCCCGCCGATCAGGCAGACGAGGACCGCCTCGATCAGGAACTGGGTCGCGATGTCGGACTGGCGCGCGCCGACAGCGATGCGGACGCCGATCTCGCGCGTGCGCTCGGTGACCGAGACGAGCATGATGTTCATTACCCCGATGCCTCCGACGAAGAGCGAGATCACGGCGATGGCCGCGACCAGCAGGGTCAGGGTCTGGGTCGTGCTCTGGATCGTTTCGCGGATCGTGTCGGAGTTGGTCAGGAAGAAATCCTGCTTGCCGTGGCGACCGGTCATCAGGTCGGTGATCAGACCCTCGGCGAGCGTCATGTCGTAGTCGTCGGCCACCCGCACGGTGATGGTGTCGAGCACGGTCTGTCCGGTGATGCGGGCCGCGGCGGTCGTATAGGGGATGAAGACCCGGATCGACGAGGGGCCGAAGGTCTCGCCCGTCGGCTCGACGACGCCGATCACCGTCATCGGGACGCGGCCGATCAGGATGACCTCGCCCACGGGCGAGGTGCCGCCGGGAAACAGCGTGTCGGTGGCGGCGCGGTCGAGAACGGCGACCTGTTCGCGCAGGTCGACCGAGGCGGGGGTGAAGATCTGGCCCGCGGCCACAGTATAGGCCGAGAGGTCGAAATACCCGATGTCGACGCCGCGGATCGAGGCCGATGCCGTGACCGCGCCGCGGGTGACGGCGCGGCTCATCGACACCTCGGGCGAGACGGCGGCGGCATAGGGCTGGCTGGCGAGCGCCGTGGCATCTTCGGGCACGAGTGTGCGGACCGCATTGGCGCGGCGGTCGCCGAAGCCGGTGCCGCGGCGGATGTCGATGGTCGAGGTGCCGAGCGAGGCGATGTTTTCCAGCACCGCCTGCTGGCTGCCGTTGCCGAGCGCCACCACCGAGACCACCGAGGCAATGCCGATGACGATGCCGAGCATGGTCAGGAAGGTGCGTAGCCGGTGCGCGCCCATTGCCCGCAGCGACATCGACAGCGCCTCGCGCAGGCGGTCGATGCCGCCCAGCAGGCCCTTGCGGGCGGGCCGGTCGAGGGCAAGGCGCGGCCCCTCGGGGCGGGGGTTGCGGCGGGTATCGGCGATGATGCGGCCGTCCCGGATCTCGATCGTGCGGTCGACCTGCGAGGCAAGGCCCGGGTCGTGGGTCACGATGATGATGGTGTGGCCCTTGGCGTGCAGCTCGTTCAGAAGGGCGATCAGCTCGGCCCCCGACTTCGTGTCGAGCGCGCCGGTCGGCTCGTCGGCCAGGATGACCTCGCCGCCGTTGATCAGCGCGCGGGCGACCGAAACACGCTGCTGCTGCCCGCCGGACAGCTGGCCCGGCCTGTGGTCGGCGCGGTCGCCGAGGCCAAGCTGCGACAGAAGCCGCGCGGCCCGGTCCCGCCGGCTTTGCCGGGTGGCGCCGTTGTAGATCGCGGGCACCTCGACGTTGCCGAGCGCATCAAGCTCGGGCAGCAGCTGGTAGCGCTGGAAGATGAAGCCGAAATGCTCGCGCCGCAGGCGGGCGCGGTCGGCGGCATCCATGGCACCGACCTCGCGACCGGCAAAGCGATAGGTGCCGTCCGAGGGGCGGTCGAGCACGCCCAGGATGTTCATCAACGTGGATTTGCCCGAGCCCGAGGCCCCGACAATGGCCACCATCTCGCCCGGCCAGATGTCGAGATCGACCGCGTCGAGGACGGTGATCGTCTGGTCCCCGGCCTGGAAGCGGCGGCTGACGCCGCGCAGCGACAGGAGCGGTTCGGCGGCGGCCATGTCAGAAGCCGAGCGGCGAGCGCGGGCCGCGGAAGGTCATCGCGGCGGACGACCCGCTGGTGCGGTCGGCCACGACCAGTTCGCCCTCGGCAAGGCCCGAGACGATTTCGGCGGTGACGTTGTTGTTCAGGCCCACGGTCACGACCCGTTCGGCCCGGGTGCGGGCCGCGGCGTCCCAGACCTCGACGACGTAGGTGCCGTCGGGCTGGCGGGGCCCGAGAACCGAGGACAGGACGGTCAGCACGTCGGCGGCGCGCGCGAGCGTGATGCGGACCTGCGCGGTCATGCCGATGCGCAGCTTGCGGTCGGGGTTTTCGACATCGAGGCGGCCGATGAAATAGATTGCCTCGGAAGTGTCGATCTCGTCGGCCTCGGCAATCGAGGCGGGTGCGGGTTCGACCGAAGAGACCATTGCCTCGTAGGCGGCCTCGGGCTCGCCCAGAAGGGTGAAGCTGGCGGCCTGACCGGGTTTCACGCGCACCACATCGGCCTCGGAAATCTCGGCCTTGATGACCATGCGGTCGAGGTCGGCCAGCTTGACGATGGTGGGCGAGGATTGCGCGGCGTTGAGCGTCTGGCCTTCGGAGGTGACCACGGCGACGACGGTGCCTGCAATCGGCGCGGTCACGCGGGTGCGCTGAAGGTCCAGCTCGGCCGCGGCGACCGAGATCTCGGCGCTGGCCTTCTGGGCGACAAGCGCATCGAGGTTGGCGCGGGCGACGGCGACGTTGGCCTCGGCCGCCTCGCGGGTCGCGTCCGAGGCGAGGGACTTCTCGTTCAGCTGGGTGGCGCGGGTGACGGAGAGTTCCGCCTCGCGCATCGAGGCCTGCTGCGCGGCGATCTGCGCTTCGATCTGCTTGAGATCAGCGCGCGCCCGGGCCAGCGTGTTCTGCTGTTCGAGGCTGTCGATCTGGGCGACAGGATCGCCTGCACCCACATCGTCGCCGAGGGCGACCGAGAGGGATTCGATCTGCCCGGACACCCGTGCGCCGACCGAGACAAGGGTGCGCGCCTCGACCGTGCCCGAGGCAAGGACCGTGGTTTCGACCGTGCCGCGCTTGACCGCGATGGTGGCGGGATCGACTTCGGCCGCCTCGGTGGCGCGGGCGGACCAGTACCACCAGCCACCCCCGGCGAGGGCGGCAAGCAGCGCGATCACGACGAAGAATTTCTTCACACCGTTCCCCCGGTTGGCAACCTGTCCCGCCATGATACGCAGATCACGCGGAGTTCCGTCGCACTATTGCTTGACCGGTCGGGGAAGGTGAGAGGCTGGACAGCGACCCAAGCGGGTCTCGTTGCGGCTGCTTCCTTCCGGACCTGACCGGGTTGGCGAGGCGCTTACCCGCGCCAACCTCTCGGCCCCGACTTAGTGCGGCGAGGTGCGGAAAGCAAGATGGCGGAGGGTCACGACCGGGTGGCGCGGCACCAGAAGCGGCCAAAGGCCCCGAGGCAGCTGAATCCGCGGTCGTTCCAGTCGGCCTCGGCGGTGACGCTGAACGGGCCCTTGCGGAAGCGGATGTCGATGGCGGCGAGAATCACCTCGGAACAGTCCGAGGGTTTCAGCTTGCACAGTGCGACGGCGGCGGCCCCGACGGGGTTGCTTTCATCCTCGATGTCCATGCGGATGATCTGGTCCTGAAGGCGCGCGGCGGCGAAGGCCTCAAAATCGGCGCGGTCGGGCCGGGTCACGGCAGCGGCAAGCGCCAGGAACAGGGCCGCGATCAGCAGGGCGAGAAGGATGCGCAAGGGAATGCTCCGGTCGGTGCGGCGGGCGTTGCCAACGGCGCAAGCTTGCACGAGGCTTGGCGCAATGGAAAGGGAGGCGGGGGACATGGCGGCGAGGCTGGACAGGATCGAATGGCCCGACTTCGGGCGGCCCGAGGTGCCGGCGGCGGCGGGGCTTGCGGAGATGCGGGGCCGGATTGCCGCCCTGCGCGCGGCGATGGCGGCGCGGGGGCTTGACCGGCTGGTCGTCTATGGCGACCGCGAACATGCGGCCAACATCGAATGGGCCACCGGTTTCGATCCGCGTTTCGAGGAGGCGCTGCTGATCCTCGGGGCCGAGGGGGCGCCCGTCATCGTGGCGGGCAACGAATGCCTGCCCTACACCGGCATTGCCCCTATGGTTGCGGCGGGCGAGATGCGGGTGCGCCACTGCGCCAGCCTGTCCCTGATCTCGCAGCCGCGCGGGGGCGAGAGGCTGGACGCGATCCTCGCCGCTGAGGTGGGGGCGGGCGAACGGGTCGGCACCGCGGGGTGGAAGTACTGGGAGGAGGGCGAGGTCGACGACCCCGCAGGCGCGCTGGAGGTTCCGGCGCTGCTGGCGGACCTGCTGCGCGGACGGGCGGGCCGGGTCGAGAATGCGACCGACCTGTTCATGCACCCCGGTCACGGGCTGCGCGGGCGGGTCGACGCGGCCGGGATCGCGCGGCTGGAATTTGCCAACGACATGGCCGCGCGGGCGCTGCGCCGGATGAGCTTTGCCCTGCGCGAAGGGATGACCGACTTTGCCTGTGCCGAGGCGGCGATGCTGGGCGGCCTGCCGCTGGGCTGCCACATGACCTTTGCGACCGGCGACAGGGCAGCACAGGGTCTGAGCGGGCCGACCGGGCAGGTCCTGCGGCGGGGCAGCCCGATGTCCTTCAACGTCTGCCACTGGGGCGCGAACATCTGCCGGGCGGGCTGGGTCGCGGAAGGGCCGGGCGATCTGCCCGTGGCGGCGCGGGACTATCTGGAGGCCTTCGTCTTTCCCTATGTCGAGGCGGTGGCGCGCTGGTTCGGACGGCTCACCCCCGGGACAGCGGGCGGCGCGATCTGGGCGCAGGTGATGGACGACCTGCCGGTCGGGCATTTCGGCGTGACGCTGAACCCCGGCCACCTGATCGGCACCGATGAATGGATATCCTCGCCGATCTTCGAGGGGTCAGAGATCCCGATCGCGTCGGGCATGGCGATGCAATGCGACATCATCCCGGCCCATCCGGTCTATGGCTCGACCCGGATGGAGGATGGATACGTCATCGCCGGGCCGGACCTGCGGCGCGACCTGGCGGCGCGGTTCCCGGCGGTGGCGGCCCGGATCGCGCGGCGGCGGGACTTCATGGCCGGGGTGATCGGGATTGCCCTGCCCGAGGCCGTGCTGCCGCTGGCCGATACCTGCGGGATCGTCGCGCCCTGGATGCTGGCGCCCGATCAGGTGGTGGTGCTGGGCTGAGGCCCGTCGCCGGGGAAGGTCACGGCATAGACGAGCGCCCCGTCCGGGGCCACGTGCCGCAGACGGAGGTTCAGCCCGGGGATCGCGGGGCGGTGCTCGGCCGCGCGCGCACCGGTGGGGTAGAGGGCCGACACGCCGGGCAGCGGGGCAAAGCTGAAGACCGGCTCGACCCGGTCGGCCAGACGGCCACGGGCGGCGATCCAGTCGTGCAGGATCGACTGCGTCGGGCGTGTTTCGGCAAGCAGGGTCTGGCCCCGCATCGCTGCGGCAAATCCGCCGCCGCCGTCGGTGCGGTAGTTGTTGGTGGCAACGATGAAACGGTCGGTCAGCCGGACAGGCCTGCCCTGGCAGCAGAGGTTGCGGATCCGGGTTGCCGAGGGGTCCAGCGTCTCGCCCGAGGGCGAGTGGCGGGCCGTTGCGGACAGGTCGATCCGGTAGGTCAGGCCCGAGATCACGTCGAAGTTGTAGCGCGCGAATTCGGGGCAAATCAGCGGCTGGTCGTCCTTGCCCGGCTCAAGTCGGGCAAACAGACCCGCCGACCGTTCGAGCCATTCCAGCAGATCGGCCCCGGTGACCCGGATCGCGCGCAGGGTGTTAGGGAACTGGTAGAGGTCGGCCACGTGGCGCATCGCGACCTCTCCGGCCGGGATGTCGGTGAAGAAGCCCGGCCCGGCCGGCCCGCCGGTCTTGAGCGGCGCGGCCGCGGAAAGCAGCGGCAGCCCGGCCTCGGGCAGGTGCGCGATCCGGGCGCGGACGTAGTCGGCCTGGGCGTCCATCACGGTCTGCAAGGCAAGGTCATTGGCCAGCAGCGAGAAGTAGCTGGTCACCGCGACGGGCGTGGTGCCGATCGGCGTCCGCAGGTGGGCAAGGGCGGCGCGGTGCTGGCCGGCGACCGCCCCGCTGACGCCCGCGTGCGAGGGCACGCAGGGCAGGGGCGTCCCGCTGCCGCCGCGCGTGGCGATCGGACGCAAGGCGGCGTTCTGCCCGCTGACCCGCCAGCCCTGCGGGGTCTCGGTCAGGCAGAGGTCGATCACCCCCAGATGCGACCCCCAGAGGCCAGGCATCACCGCAGGCTTGCCATGCAGCTTGCCGCGCTGCGGATCGGCCGGGCCTTCGGCGCTGCTTGCGGGGTCGGGGAAGATCTGGTGGGTATGTCCGGTCACGATGGCGTCCACCCCGTCGAGCGCGGCGAGCGGCAGGGCGGCATTTTCCATGCCGAAGGTCCATTGCTCCGGGCCGATCCCGGTATGGGCCAGCAGGACCACCAGATCGCAGTCCCGCCGAAGGGCAGGCAAGCGGGCGCGGACGGCCTCGACCATGTCGCGGGTGCGGATCCGGCCTTCGAGATGCCGGCGGTCCCAGAGTGCCGTCTGCGGCGGCAACACCCCGATCACCCCGATCCGCAGGCGGCGGGAATTGCCCGCGCCGTCGACAAGGCTGCGTTCAAGGATGACCGAGGGGGGCAGGAAGGTCTTGCCCGAGGGGGTCTCTGGGCCTTCGACCGTCTCGGCGTTGGCGCAGACGACCGGAAAGCGGGCGGTGGCAAGACAGCCGCGCAGATAGTCGAGCCCGTAGTTGAACTCGTGGTTGCCGAGCGCCGCCGCGTCGTAGTCCAGCAGGTTCATCGCGCGGATGATCGCGTGGCCCTCGGCCCCGGTCCGGGCGGGGTCTGCGGCGAGGTATTCGCCCAGGGGATTGCCCTGAAGGAAGTCGCCATTGTCGAACAGCAGGCAGTTCGGCACTTCGGCCCGCGCGGTCCTGATCAGCGTGGCGGTCCGGACAAGGCCGACGCCGTCGTCGGGGCGGTCGGCGTAGTAGTCCCAGGGTTCGAGGTGAACATGCAGGTCGGATGTCGCCAGAATGCGCAGCACAACCGCGTCAGGCGGCGCGTCCGGAAAGGGGCTCCGGCGGGATTGCTGCATCGGTTCCAAGTCTCGAAATCACCCAACACGGCGGGACGGCCAGGCCACGCCCCAAGGGGCGCGGCATGGCAAGCCAGCCGATTCGCTCACTTATCAACTTTAAGGTGAACGGGCTACCGCGGCGGGGCCGTGGTCTGCCGGGCGGGAACAGACCACACGGGTCGCCGCGAATTGTCGCTGAAACGGCAGTTGCGCGGGGCGGCCGGGGATGCCACTGACTGCGCAAAGGGGCGGGGTGTTCGGGATGCGCATGGCCGAGTCGGTGACGTTCGGGGGAGGCGGGCTTGACCGGGCCGCAGCGCTGCGCGGGCAGGCGGAAACGGTTGCCGCGCTGCTCGGCGGTCCGCAGGCGCGTGTCCTGCCGGTCTGGCGCGGCAAGCCGCTGGTGGCGGGCGATGCCGCCGGATGGGTGCCACCCGGACATCCGGTCCTTGACGCGGCGCTGCATCCGCCGGTGCTGCTTGGACAGGCGGGCGGGCTGACCTACTTCGCGCAGGACATCTCGGCCTGGGATCCGGGCGAGGGCAACGGGCCGGCCAAGACCTTTTTCGACCCGACCGAGCAGCATCATCCCGCTTGCCCGGACGATCACGGGTTCGCCGAGCTGCGCGGCGTGATGACCGCCCTGTCGCCGCTGGAGGCAGAGCTGTGCGCGACGGCGAAGGCCATTCTGGCCTGGCAGGCCTCGCACCGGTTCTGCGCGGCCTGCGGCCAGCCCTCGCAGGTGACGCATTCGGGATGGCAGCGCAGTTGCGGCGCCTGCGGGGCGCAGCACTTTCCGCGCACCGATCCGGTCGTCATCATGCTGGTGACGCGCGGCAACCGCGTGCTTCTCGGGCGGTCGCCCGGCTGGCCCGAGGGGATGTACTCGCTGCTTGCGGGGTTCATGGAGCCGGGCGAGACGGTCGAGGCGGCGGTCCGCCGCGAGGTGGCCGAGGAAACCGGGGTGAGGGTCGGGGCTGTCCGCTATCTGGCCAGCCAGCCCTGGCCCTATCCGGCCTCGCTGATGATCGGCTGCGCGGGCGAGGCGCTGAGCGATGACATCGTGCTCGACCCGGACGAGCTGGAAGCCGCGCGCTGGGTCACCCGCGAAGAGATGGCGCGGGTCTTTGCCGGGGAACACCCCGAGATCAAGGCCCCGCGGTCGGGGGCCATCGCAGGCTTTCTGCTTGCAAACTGGCTGGCCGACAGGCTGGATTGAACTGGCAAGAGGGAAGGGACGGCGAACATGCGCTTTGCGGCCAAGGAGGACATCAATGCCCCCGTCGCCGCCGTCTATGCGGCGCTGACCGAGTTCGAGACCTTCGAACGCCTCGCCATGGCGAAGGGGGCCGAGATCACCCGCAGCGGCGGGCCGGGTGCCGGAACCGTCTGGGACATCGGCTTCAAGCTGCGCGGGCGCAAGCGGCAGGTCAGGGCGACCCTCTCTGCCGCCGAGGCGCCGGGGGGACTGCGTTTTGTCGGTGCCTCGCCCAACCTTGATCTGGTGCTGGCGGTCTCGCTGGTGGCGCTGGCGCAGCAGAAGACGCGGATGAACGTCGACTTCGAGGTGACGCCGCGCACGCTGGCGGCGCGAATCGTGCTGCAATCGGCGCGACTGGGCAAGTCGCGGCTGACGCGGAAGTTCCAGAAGCGGGTGCACCAGGCCGCGCAGCTGGTGGCGGCGCGGGCCACCGCCGGGCGGGCCTGAACGACCAGACCCTAGTGCCGCGGCTGGTCGGCCGGATAGACGCCGAGGATTTCCAGTTTCGACGTGAAATACCGCAACTCGTCCAGCGCGAGGCGGACGTTGGGATCGTCGGGGTGGCCCTCGATGTCGGCATAGAACTGGGTGGCCGAAAAGCTGCCGTCGACCATGTAGCTTTCCAGTTTGGTCATGTTGACGCCGTTGGTGGCAAAGCCGCCCATCGCCTTGTAGAGCGCGGCCGGGATGTTGCGCACGCGGAAGACGAAGGTGGTCATCATGCCCTTGTCACCGCGCCGCGACAGGTCGAGCTGGCGCGCCATGACCAGAAAGCGCGTGGTGTTGGTGTGGTTGTCCTCGATATGGCGGGCCAGCACGTCGAGCCCGTAGATCTCGGCCGCGATTTCCGAGGCGAGCGCGCCCTCGGACGGGTCGCCCAGGGCCGCGATCTCGCGCGCGGCACCGGCATTGTCGGACCAGTTCATCGTCTTCAGCCCGTGTTCGCGGATGAAGCCGCGCGCCTGGCCGAGCAGGATCGACATGGACCGCACGCGGCGGATCTCGGCGAGCGGGGTGCCCTTCAGGCCCAGAAGGTTGACGTGGACCCGCACGAAGGCCTCGCCCACGATATGCAGGCCGCTTTCGGGCAGAAGGTGGTGCACGTCGGCCACCCGGCCATAGGTCGAGTTCTCGACCGCGATCATGCCCAGATCGGCCTGGCCGCTGCGGACGGCCTCGAGCGCGTCCTCGAAGGTGGCGCAAGGCAGGGGGTCAAGACCGGGATGCGCCTCGCGGCAGGCCTGGTGGCCATAGGCACCGGGTTCCCCCTGGAAGGCGATGCGCCCGGTCGTTCGGCCAGTCATGCGGGAGGCTCCATTCTCGCGCTCGCCGGTGACCCGGCGCACACGCCCGGAAGATGGGCGTTTCGTCGCGCCAACTACACCTTGAATCTGGACCTGTGAAGCGGGTAGATACCCCCCAACCGGAGACTTGGACCGAGGCGCGACATGTTCGACACGATGACTATGACGAAGGCGGGCGGGGCGCTCTGCGGGACGTTCCTGGCATTCCTTCTGATAAACTGGGCGGGCGAGTCGCTCTATCACACCGCGGCCGCTGGCGGTCATGGTGGCGAGGAAGTGGCGCAGGCCTACACCATCGACACCGGCGCGGCGGAACCTGCCGCCGGTGGCGAGGATGCGGGCGTGCCCTTCGCCGACCTGCTCGCCGCGGCCGATGTGGGCGCGGGCGAGAAGGTCTTTGGCAAGTGCAAGGCCTGCCACAAGATCGACGGATCGAACGGCACCGGCCCGCACCTGGATGGCGTGATGGGCCGCGCAGTCGGCTCGGTCGACGGTTTCGGCTATTCGGACGGCATGAAGGCGCATGGCGGCAACTGGGATCCGGAGGCGCTGAATGCCTTCCTCGAAAACCCCAAGGGCAACGTGCCGGGCACCAAGATGTCCTTTGCGGGCCTGCCCAAGCCCGAGGACCGCGCAAACCTGATCGCCTACCTGCAGTCGCTGGGCGGCTGAGGCGGATCGCAGCAGATCGGGAAAGGGCCGCCTGTCGGGCGGCCCTTTTTCCGTCCCTGATCGCGCGCCGCTCACGCATTCGCAACTTGAAGGCGTGACTTTCCGCACAATAACCTGCTTGCTATCGTCAGGCCCGCAGGGTGCGGGTGGACCGGAGGGGATCGATGCGGAATATCGGGCGCATGGCAGTTGTGGCGGCGGGACTGGTCCTGGGGGGCGGCTGGGCTGCCGCGCAGGACACGATCATCAGCCATTCGATCACGACCTTCGGCGAGCCGTCGAAGTATCCGGCCGATTTCCAGCACCTCGACTATGTGAACCCCGATGCCCCCAAGGGCGGCGAGATCGCGGAATGGGCCTTTGGCACCTTCGACACGATGAACCCCTATACCCAGAAGGGGCGTGCCGGTGCGCTGGCCACGATCGGCTACGAAGACATGATGACCGGAACCGCGGACGAGATCGGTGCGCTTTATTGCCTGATCTGCGAAACGCTGGAATATCCGCCGACGAAGGACTGGGTGACCTTCACGATCCGGCCCGAAGCCGCCTTCTCGGACGGCAGCAAGGTCACCGCGGATGACATCCTGTTCACCTACGAGATGTTCCTGAAGGAAGGGCTGATTTCCTTCCGCACCGTGCTGGCCGAGTTCGTCGAGAAGGTCGAGGTGATCGCGCCCGACAAGGTGAAGTACACCTTCAAGTCCACCTCGACCCCGCGCGAGCGGCTTCAGATGGCGGGTGGTATGCCCGTGATGTCGAAGGCCTGGTTCGAGAAGACCGGCGCGAAGCTTGACGAGACGCGGTTCGATCCCGGTGTCGGCTCGGGGCCTTACATCCTCGACAGCTATGAGGTGAACCAGCGCATCGTCTACAAGCGCAACCCCGACTACTGGGGGCGCGACCTGCCGATCAACAAGGGTCGCTTCAACTTCGACCGTATCCGGATCGAGTACTTCGGCGACCCGACCGCCGCGCTTGAGGGCTTCAAGTCGGGGGCCTTCACCTTCAAGAACGAAAACTCGTCGAAGGACTGGGCGACGGGTTACGACTTTCCCGGCATCACCAACGGCTGGGTGGTGAAGAAGGAAATCCCGCACGGGCTGATCTCGAACGGGCAGTCCTTTGCCTTCAACCTGCGCCGCGCCAAGTTCCAGGACCCGCGCGTGCGTGAGGCGATCGGGATGATGTTCAACTTCGAATGGTCGAACGAGACGCTGTTCTACGGGCTTTATACCCGGATCAACGGATTCTTCGACAATTCCGAGCTTGCGCCTTCGGGCCCGCCCTCGGCCGAGGAGCTGGCGCTGCTGGAGCCGCTGAAGGACCAGTTGCCCGCGGGCGTGCTGGATGCCGAACCAGTGATGGCCCCGGTTTCGGGCAGCCAGCAGCTTGACCGCAAGAACCTGCGGGCGGCCTCGGCGCTGCTGGACGAGGCGGGTTGGGCCGTGGGCGATGACGGGATGCGCCGGAACGCCAGGGGCGAGACGCTGCGGGTGGAGTTCCTGGAGGACAACCCGACCTTTGACCGCATCCTGAACCCCTTCATCGAAAACCTGCGCGCGCTGGGTGTCGATGCCCTGCTGACGCGGGTGGACCCGGCTCAGATGGAGGCGCGGACCCGCAACAACGGCGATGCGGACCCCGAAAAGGCTTATGACTTCGACGTCATCACCAGCCAGTTCCCGACCGGATATGAACCGGGCGCGGGCCTGAAGCAGTACTTCGGGACCGAGGGGCTGACCGATGTGTTCAACGTGCAGGGCCTGTCGCACCCGGCGGTGGATGCGCTGATCGCCAGGGTGATGGAGGCCGACACCAAGGCCGAGCTGCATGTGGCGGCCAAGGCACTGGACCGGGTGATGCGCGCCATCCGCTTCTGGGTGCCGCAATGGCACAAGGCCAAGCACACGGTGGCCTATTTCGACATGTACGAGCACCCGGAAACCCTGCCGCCCTATGCTCTGGGCGAGCTGGACTTCTGGTGGTACAACGCGGAAAAGGCCGAAAAGCTGAAGGCCGCGGGCGCGCTGAAGTAGGCGCGGAACCGCAACCGGGGAAGAGCAGCAAGACCAGATGGGCGCCTATATCCTGCGACGCCTGATCCTTGTGATCCCGACGCTGTTCGGGATCATGCTGATCAATTTTGCCCTGACCCAGTTCGTGCCGGGCGGCCCGATCGAGCAGATCATCGCGCAGGTCCAGGGCGAGGGCGACGTGATCGGCAACCTGACCGGCGCGGGCGGCGAGACCGCGGCCGATCAGGGCGGCGGCGGCGATGACCAGTACCTTGGCGCGCGCGGCCTGCCGCCCGAGTTCATCGCCGAGCTGGAGTTGGAATTCGGCTTTGCCCGCATCGTCTGCGACGAGGGCTTTACCGGCACGCCCAGTTTCGACGACCCGGCCTGCCGCAAGGAAATGATCCCGGCCTGGGAGCGGTTCTTTGCGATGATGGGCCGCTACCTGACCTTCGATTTCGGCGAAAGCCACTTCCGGTCGATCGGGGTGATCGATCTGGTGATCGAGAAGCTGCCGGTCTCGATCACGCTGGGCCTGTGGTCGACGCTGATCGCCTATCTGGTGTCGATCCCGCTGGGAATCCGCAAGGCGGTGCGCGACGGCACGCCCTTCGACACCTGGACCAGCGGCGCGATCATCGTGGCCTATGCGATCCCGGGCTTCCTGTTCGCGGTCCTCTTGATCGTGCTGTTCGCGGGCGGCAGCTACTGGCGGATCTTCCCGCTGCGGGGGCTGACCAGCGACAACTGGGAAGACCTGTCGATGCTGGGCAAGGTGCTGGACTATTTCTGGCACATCGCCCTGCCCACCATCGCCACCACGATCTCGGGCTTTGCCACGCTGACGCTGCTGACGAAGAACAGCTTCCTCGACGAGATCGGCAAGCAATACGTGATGACCGCGCGGGCCAAGGGCCTGACCCAGGGGCGGGTGCTTTACGGGCACGTCTTCCGCAACGCGATGCTGATCGTGATCGCGGGGTTCCCGGGCCTGTTCATCGGCGTCCTTTTTGGCGGCAGCCTGCTGATCGAGACGATCTTCTCGCTCGACGGCCTTGGCCGGCTTGGCTTCGAGGCGGCGGTGCAGCGCGACTATCCGGTGGTCTTTGCCACGCTTTATGTCTTTGCGCTGCTGGGCCTTGGCATCGGCATCCTGTCGGACCTGACCTATACGCTGGTCGATCCGCGCATCGACTTTGAAAAACGGCAGGGCTGAGATGGTGCTGTCGCCCCTGAACCAGCGCCGCTGGCGGAACTTCAAGGCCAATCGCCGCGCCTTCTGGTCGCTGTGGATATTCCTGGCGCTGTTCGTGCTGTCGCTGTTTGCCGAGGTGCTGGCCAACGACAAGCCGATCCTGGTCAGCTACAAGGGGCAGCTGCATGTCCCGATCTACCGCTTCTACCCCGAGACGGCCTTTGGCGGCGACTTCCGGACGGAAGCCATCTACCGCGACCCGGCGGTGCAGTGCCTGATCGAGACCGGCGGGCTGGTGGAATGCTGGGACGATCCCGAAGCCGTGCGCGCCGACGCGGCCGACGGCGAGTTCGCGGGCGCGGCGGTCGAGGCGGGCTGGATGTTCTGGCCGCCCATTCCCTACAGCTACAACACGGTGAACAACGTGGGCACCGCGCCCTCGGCCCCGGACGGGGACCATTGGCTTGGCACCGACGACACCGCCCGCGACGTGCTGGCGCGGATCATCTACGGCTTCCGGCTGTCGATCCTGTTCACGCTGATCGTCACCATCGCCTCGTCGCTGATCGGCATCGCGGCGGGGGCGGTGCAGGGCTATTTCGGCGGCTGGGTCGACCTGACCTTTCAGCGGTTCCTTGAGATATGGGGCGCGACGCCGGGGCTTTACGTCATCATCATCCTGTTCGCGATCCTTGGCCGCAGCTTCTGGCTGCTGGTGGGCGTCACGGTCCTGTTCGGCTGGCCTGCGCTGGTGGGCGTGGTCCGGGCCGAGTTCCTGCGGGCGCGGAACTTCGAATATGTCCGCGCGGCGCGGGCGCTGGGCGTCAGCGACCGGGTCATCATGTTCCGCCACATCCTGCCCAACGCGATGGTGGCGACGCTGACGCTGCTGCCCTTCATGGTGACAGGCACCATCGGCGGCCTCGCCGCGCTCGACTACCTCGGCTACGGGCTGCCGTCGAACCTGCCGTCGCTGGGCGAGCTGACCAATCAGGCCAAGTCGAACCTGCAGGCGCCCTGGCTTGGCTTTTCGGCCTTCTTCACCTTCGCCTTCATGCTGTCGCTCTTGGTCTTCATCTTCGAAGGCGTCCGCGATGCCTTCGACCCGAGGAAGACCTTCACGTGAACCTGCTCGAGGTCCAGAACCTGAAGGTCAGCTTCCGCCAGGAGGGCCGCGTGATCGAGGCCGTCCGGGGCGTGACCTTCACCGTCGCCAAGGGCGAGACGGTGGCGCTGGTGGGCGAAAGCGGGTCGGGCAAGTCGGTCACGGCGCTGTCCACCGTGGCGCTGGTGGCAGGGCGGCCCGAGGTCACGGGATCGGTGCGCTATGCGGGGCGCGAGATGATCGGCGCGCCCGAGCCCGAACTGCGCCGGGTGCGCGGCAACGACATCAGCTTCATCTTCCAGGAGCCGATGACGAGCCTGAACCCGCTGCACACGATCGAAAAGCAGCTGGCCGAGAGC
>JBJOQI010000051.1:0-5040 GCA_046050045.1 Pseudomonadota bacterium
GGCGCGCACGCACCGGATCAGCACGCTGACCGGCGGCATGGGTGCCGCCCCCTACGACTTGTTGCGCTCGCGCGCGATCCGGCAGATGAAGGAACGCGAATGGACGCGCCTTGCCGTCACCTCGCCCGATCCGGGCTGCGGCAAGACCACGATCTCGATCAACCTTGCACTCAGCCTGTCGCGGCAAAAGGATCTGCGCGTCATGCTGCTCGACATCGACCTGCGCCGCCCGGGCATCAACAAGGTTCTGGGTGCGGCCGGACGCCGCTCGGCCTGGGAGGTGCTTGACGGCAAGGCCGGGGTCGAGGATGCCGCCGTCCGGATCGGCGACAACCTTTTGATCCTCGGCAATGCGTCAAGCTGCCCGAACCCGTCGGAACTGCTGCAGAGCGACCGCACGAAACACGCGATCGACCAGATCGAAACCGAATGGAAGCCCGACATCATGCTGTTCGACATGTCGCCCATGCTGGCGAGTGACGACAACGTGGGCTTCCTTGGCAATGTCGACTGCGCCCTGCTGGTCGCGGCGGCCGAACACACGCGCATGGGCAACATCGACCTGTGCGAAAAGGAACTCGCCGGGCTGACGAACGTGCTGGGCGTGGTGCTGAACAAGTGCCGCTACGAGGACGACTCGGTCGGCTACCAGTACGGCAACTACTGAGACCATCGCAGCGCCCGCCGCGGCAGGCGCGGCGCCGGGACAAAAGGAAAGGGCCGGGCAATTGCCCGGCCCTTCTGTCTTGGCCTGTCCTGGCGATCAGGCGCGCTTGCGGCGACGCAGCGCAGCAAGGCCACCGAGGCCGCCCAGCAGCAGCAGGCCCGCAGCCGGAACCGGAACCGGCGCGATGCCGATGCCAGCCAGGGCACCGTCGGCAAAGCCGAAGGCGTCGTTCGAGCTCAGCACCGTGAAGGTGATGTAGCTGGCCAGGATCGGCGCGAAGGTCGCCCCGACAAAGCCCGAGCCCGTGCCGGCAACGTCGGTTGCCGTCAGGTTGATGATCGGCGAGCCACCGTTCACCGTGGCCACGCCCACTTCCAGCGACGAGTTGTCCTTGGCGACGAAGAGGTCGAGGAAGTAGATCGCGTCGATCAGCACGGGCGCGCTGAAGGACACGGTGATCCATTCCTGTGCCTTGGTGCTGGTCGTGATCTCGTCATCCTTGACGCCCACGCCGTAGCCGTCGGTCTCGAAGGACAGTCCGGGCACCGACGGCGTGGTCTTGCCGTCGAAGGCCTGCGAGTTGTTGAGTGCACCGCTGGCCGTCATCGTCCAGGTCACCGAGCCGCCGAACAGCGCACCGGAGTGTCCGGTCGAGGCATCGGTAAAGTCGATCACGGTCGCCGAGGCGGCACCCGCCGCAAAAGCCAGCGACACACCCGTCACGGCTGCGGCAAGAGTCTTCAGTCCAAACATAGTCCACCCCTCATACGAGAAATAAAAAACACCCACTGCAAGAAACCTATCACAGAGTGCCGCAGGGTGAACGCGGAAATGCCCGAATTCGGTCACATTTGCGCGGGGACCGAGTCGAAAACACCACAGGTGGCTGTCGGGGGCGGAAAATGCCCAATCATTGGGCAAGACCGGGCCGGCTAGTCCGGTCTGAACCGTCAAAAATCCCTTGCTTGCAAGGGAATTGTTTCCACAAGACAGCGCCCGTCCAGCCACGATCCAGCCCTGCAACTAAGGTTTGGAATGCGCGATTCGCTTGTGCGGCCTGCCCGCTGGACGCCCCGCCAGCCGGCCTGCGCGCGCCCGGTTAGCCTGCCCTTCACCGCCCGCCCACAGCATCCGCCCGGCGTCGCCAGTCTGGCCCGCGGGATCGGCCGATCCTGCGCCGGACTGGCCATCATCAGCACCCAGCAGGCGGAGCGAGCCCCATGGACATCTACTCGGACCTTCCCTCGACCCTGACGGCCCCCGCGCGCGATGCGGCCGCGGTCACCCCCAACGACGGCACCGACCTGCCGCATCTGCCGCGCGCGCTCTATGTCGGGCAGGGCGGCAATCTGGCCCTGCAGATGGCGGGCGGCCAGTCGGTCGTGCTGGCTGCCGTTCCGGCGGGATCGCTTCTGCCTCTGCGCCCGGCGCGCGTTCTGGCGACCGGCACGACAGCCGGGTCGCTTGTCGCCCTCTGGTGACGAAAGCCTAGAGCCGCGCGAGCAGCCCCGCGAGCGCGTCCTCGTACCGGTCGAGCTTTTGCAGCCCCTCGGTCAGGGCGCGCTCGACCCCCAGTTTCAGGTTGGCGCGATCCTCGAAGCCCCGGATGATCCGGTCGAGGATCGCCTCTCCCGCCTCGGCGGTGCAGTCGACGGTCTCGTCATAGCCGAGGCTGCCGAACAGCCCCGCGAACTTGCGGCTGTAGGCCATCGGGATGACCGGCACACCCGAGGAAAACGCCGCGATGCAGCTGTGCATCCGCGCGCCCATGAAGAAATCCATGCCCGCGATATAGGTCTTGGCCTCGGACGGCGTGGCGAAGGCCGGGGCAAGCACCAGTGACGGATGCGCCGCACAAAGCCGTTCGGATGCCGAATAGTCGTCCTCGGGATTGGAGCCGTCGCGCAGGATCACATGCGGCACCAGATGCAGTTCGCAATCGCCGCGGCCCTCGAAATAGCCGATGATCGCCTCGATCAGCGCGGGGTAGTCCGACTTCAGCCCGAACATGTTGTTGCGGCTGTAGCCCCCCGCCAGAAGCAGGCCCGACACGTTCAGGCCGACTCTTGTCTTGCCCCCCGCCGTGCGCGGCGCAGGCGGCGCAAAGGGCAGGCGCAGCGCGACATCTGACGCCTCGATCACCTCGCGCGACACGCCAAGCTCGCGCACGCAGGCGGTCGACATGCGGTCGCGGGTCGCCACGATGGCACTTCTGCCCATCGACAGCCGCGCGATCATCCGCGACGAGCGCTTGCTGAACGGCCCGACGGTCTGTGGCGCGACGACGAGCGGCCGGCGCGCAAGGTGCGTGATCATCTTCATCGCCAGCATCGAGTTCAGGCGCTTTGACCCGTAGATGTCGGCAAAGCTGTCACCCGCCCCGATGTCGACGACCATGTCGCATCCCCGGGCCAGTGCGTAGTAACCGCGCGGGCTGCGGATGTCGCGCCCGTCGACCTCGGTCATCGTGATGTCGGGGCCGGTCACATAGGGGGCGCGGCTGCCCTTCCAGTCGATGACGTGGAAGCGCACGTCGCGGCCGGCCTTGCGTGCGGCGCGGCGGATGATCTCGATATCGGCCACCGTCAGTGCACCGACGCCGAGGTTGTCGGACCGGGTCGAGTGGAAGATCAGGCCGACGGTCAGCGCTTTGGTTGGGGGCACGGGCAATCTCCGACTGATACGGGGGCGGCGGATCGTCAGGCGCGGCCTGACAGGATACGACGCAGCATTCCGATGAAATTCTGGACAAACAGGCGCGGCGAGCCATCGCGGGCCGCCGCAACCAGATGAAGACCCCGATAGCGGGGGATCGGCCGCCCGGCCAGCGCCAGCGCGATCAGGCGCGCCAGCACCACCCGGCGGCGGAACCGCTGGCCCGGCTGCATCGCGGGCAGGGCAGCCATGTCGAAGGCCGCTGTGGTGACCGCGCCCGCGGCCTCGGCCCCGGCCAGCAGATCGACACCCAGCGCGGTGCGCGCCATGACCAGGCTGACCCCGTCGCGCTCGGCAAAGACCGGATAGCCCTCGGCATCGCTTTCCCAGGCGTCGGCGCAGACCAGATCGGCCGTCATGCCGGTGCCGTCGGCGCAGACCTTGCAGCGGTGCTGGACATGCCGGGTCAGGATCCGGCCCCAGCTGTCGTGATAGCTCATCTCGCGGTGGCTGCCGTCGGCCAGATCGGCGCGCGCCCTGCCCGGCCAGCCGTTGCCGCGGAACCGGAAGGCCCGCGTCTGGTCCAGCGTCGTGCCCATGGCGGCCAGTATCTCTTCCCCGCCCTGATGCGAGGGCACGCCCGCGCAGAAGAAGGACAGCACGACCGGAAAGGTCCGCGCCACCGCCGGGTCGGCCGTGGCCAGTGCGCGAAGCGCCGCGGCATCGCAGGGCTTGCCGATGAAGGCATAGCGGCGGCCCGAGGCCACGCAGTCCGGCACGCGGGCCAGGGGGGCGGAAGGGGCATAGCGCGACCCGGCGGCCTCGATCACGCCCTCGCGGTCGGCGACGAGCGACGGGACATTGCCGATCGGCAGGTCGGGATCGGCGGTATTGGCCAGGACCGCATCGACCCTGCCGGTTGCCACCAGATGCAGCGCCAGCGCCGACAGAACCCCGCCGGAGGAGCCCGCATG
The DNA here is from genome assembly GCA_046050045.1 of Pseudomonadota bacterium. Classification (GTDB taxonomy): domain Bacteria; phylum Pseudomonadota; class Alphaproteobacteria; order Rhodobacterales; family Rhodobacteraceae; genus JAOADN01. The sequence goes on from JBJOQI010000051.1 coordinate 4,297, forward strand.
GCGGACCCCGGGGTCATTGGCCCATCCGGTCCGGGCAGTCAAATAGGGCCCCCAGAGGTCGTCATCCTGCCGCGCCCCGGCCTCGACCGTCTCGCCCAGCCCCGGGCAGACGGCGCGGATCAGGCGGTCCTGCGCCTCGGTCAGGGGCGCGGTCTGGCGCGGGCGCAGATAGCCCGGAGCTTCGGTCTGCATCTGGATTGCATCCGGCGCAATTGCAGCGCAGCCCCCGCAGCCCGCGCACAACGCGCCCCGCCGGACGCGCCGGAGGCTTTCGGCCTGGGGCGTGGGATCGCTCTGCGCGTCCATCGGTCAGGATGCCGTGGCGAGGTAAGGTGTCCGGACCCGCCTGTTGCCAAGGCCTTTGCACGAGAGAGCGGTGAGAAGGGCCAAGGCGGCGGATCCGGACATTGCTGCGCAAGGCCGAATCTATTGGGCCGCCGGTGCCGCCGCAACAGCGCATTCGTGAACTGTTGCGGCGACGGAAACGCTGACCGGCGGACCCGAGTGATTGTCGGCCTATTCGTAGGCGCCGGCGCTGCAGCCCGTGCCGGGACGGGCCTGCCCGGCCAGATCAAAGCGCAGGACGGCGTCGGGCAGGCTGCCTTTAGCGGGCGAGCTTGGCGCGATGGCATAACTGCCACCGCCCGCCCCGGCCGCAGGGCCGGTGACCGTATGGGCGGGCGCGCTGAACATCGGGTCCAGCGCCACCGTGGTGCTGGTGCCAAGGGTCGCCGCCAGCCCCGG
>JBJOQI010000052.1:0-12392 GCA_046050045.1 Pseudomonadota bacterium
AAGGTGTCGGCCTGGCTGGAAGCGGTGCAGATTGCGGGCTTCACCCTGGCCGAGGCGGACCGGTTCTTCGGTCGCCCCGAGGATCTGGCGATCCGGGGCCTGGAAATCAGACTGCGCGCACCGGTGACAGTGCGCGCGGCCTATGTTGCAAGACACATCGAACTGCTGGACGCGCTCAAGATCTAGCCCCTGAGCCCGGCAAAGGTGAACCAGCGGCGCTTCTCGGCCGCATCGCGCGGGTCGATATGGTTGTGGCGCGCATCCCGGCGCAGCGTTTCGGTCCGGGTCGCGATCAGCAGGGACTCTGCAAGTATGCTTAACATTTTGGTGCCTCCTTTCGGCGTCATGGGTTGATAGATAGGCCGAAACGCGCAAACCTGCGAGTCAGGAAGTTTTCCTGATTGTAAGTTTGGCTAACAGATGAGCGATCCGGACTGGCGCAGTTTTCCCTCGCTGTCGGCGCTGCGGGCCTTCGAGGTTGCGGCGCGGCTTGGCGGATTCAGTGCCGCCGCCCGGGCGCTGAACGTGACCCATGCCGCCGTCGCGCAGCAGGTGCGGGCGCTCGAGGCCGATCTCGGTACGGCGCTGATCCACCGCGAGGGGCGCGGGATGATGCTGACGCCGTCTGGCGCGCGGCTTGGCCGGGAGCTGACCGAAAGCTTCGGGTCGATCCAGAGCGCCGTTTCCACCCTGCGCCAGCGTGGCGAGGACGAGCCGGTCACAGTAACCCTGACGCCGTCCTTCGCGGTAAAGTGGATGATGCCGCGCCTGTGGAAGTTCTGGGAAGAGCATCCCGACATCGGCGTATCGCTGCGCCCTGACAGCCGTGTGCTTGACCTGCGGCGCGAGGGGCTCGATCTCGGCATCCGGTTCGGCAGCGGTCATTGGCCGGGGCTTGCGGCCGAATACCTGACCTCGGCCCGGCATGTCGTGGTCGGCGCGCCATCGCTTCTGGGCGAACGGCGCCGCCTGAGCCGGCAGGAGATGGTCGGGCTTCCCTGGGTCGGCGAAGAGAACTGGCCCGAGGGCCTGAACTGGCTGCGGTCCAAGGGGTTCGATCCCGACCGGCTCGACATCACCTGGTTCCCGAACGAGGACCTCGCGGCCTCGGCGGCCCGGGAAGGCTACGGCCTGTTCATCGAACAGGCCGCGCTGGCCGAGGAGGACGAGGCAGAGGACCGGCTGCGGGTGGTCTACGACCCCGAGGACGACCTGCCCGCCTATTTCGTGGTGACGCCACCCGGCCCGCAGAGGGCGGCGGCGCGCACCTTCATCAAGTGGCTCAGGTCGAGCGTCTGACCGGTCAGCCGATCAGCAGGTCTTCCAGCTTGCGGCCGGCCTTCAGCGCGGCCTCGACCCAGCGCGGCTTGCGGCCACGGCCGGTCCAGGTATCGGCGGCATTGGCCGGGTTGGCGTATTTCGGCTTCACCGTCTTGCGCTTGCGCGCAGGCGAGGATCCCAGAAGCTCGCCCAGCGAGAAACCAAGCGAGCGGGCCTTTTCTTCAAGCGCGTCAAGGGCTTCCTGTTTCTTGCGCTCTTCAAACCCCGCAATCGCCTTTGCGACCTGCGATTGGAGATCCTTGAGTTCTTTCAGGGAAAGCATGTTCAGATCGGTTTTCACGGCTCTGGCCTCGTGCGGAATTGGGTTTATCAGCAAGTGTTATTGTATTCGAAAAGGAAATAAAATCCCAAAATCGATGCGTGATAGCCCGAATGGGCTACTTCGGGCTGCGTTTGGCCAGAATGCGCTGAAGCGTCCGGCGGTGCATGCTCAGCCGACGGGCGGTTTCCGAAACGTTGCGGTCGCACATTTCATAGACGCGCTGGATATGTTCCCAGCGCACGCGGTCGGCTGACATCGGGTTTTCGGGCGGCGCCGGATGGGCAACGCCGCGGGCCAGCAGGGCCTGCACGATGTCATTGGCATCGGCAGGTTTGGACAGATAATCCGTGGCCCCGATCTTTACCGCTGCCACGGCGGTTGCAATTGCGCCATAGCCGGTCAGAACCACGATCCGGCAGTCCGGGCGGCGCTGGCGCAGCGCCTCGACGACGTCAAGGCCGTTGCCGTCCTCGAGCCGCAGGTCGACGACGGCATAGGCGGGCGGATTGCTGTCGGCCAGCGCACGCCCCTCGGCCACGCTTCCGGCTGTGGTCGGCACGAAACCCCTGCGTTCCATCGCGCGCGCCAGCCGCGTGACGAAGGGCGCGTCGTCGTCCACCAGAAGCAGAGTCCGGTCGGTGCCCAGATCGGGCAGGCTGTCGTCATTCATGCCGCGCGTCCCCACGTTTCAGGGGAACTTAGGCCTGCCGGTGGGAGAGGTCAAACCGGGCGAAGCTCTGGGGGCTCACGAGGCCGCGTCGATATAGCAGGCGGTGCGCTCGGCAATCTGCTCGGCGGTCATTTCACGGGTGAAGAAATCGATGAAACCCACCTTCGGAAACATCAGGTAGCTGTGGGTCATATGATCGACAAGGTAATCCTCGCCGGCATTTTCCGGCACCTTGAAATAGGTCTTGTAGGCTTTCGCCGCGGCAAGGATCTGGGCTTCGGTTCCCGTCAGCCCGATCAGCCGCGGGTGCAGGTAATCGGTCCATTCCGCCAGCACCTCGGGCGTGTCACGTTTCGGGTCGACCGAAATGAAGACCGGCGTGACGATCTTTCCCGCCTCTTCCAGAAGCGAGATCGCCTCGACATTGCGCGCCACATCGGTCGGGCAGACATCGGGGCAATAGGTATATCCGAAATAGACCAGCGACGGCGCGGTAATGACATCCCTGTCCGTGACCGCCGCCCCGGTTTCATCGACCAGCTGGAAAGGCCCGCCGATGGCGTCGGCCCCACCCGCCACGACCGAGGCGTCGCAGGTCATGTCGCCCTTGCGCGACGCGAAATAAGTGCCGCCCAGCAATCCGATGGCGGCGGCACTGGCCAGGGCGAGATAGAGTGAGGGTTTCAAGGCGGCGTCCTCCGACAGGGTGGCCGCATTGATCGGTCATTGCCGCAGAAGTATCAATCGGACAGGATCGCGCAGACAGGCGGGGCGCATGACATGTCCGTGACCGAGCATGACAGCCGCACCGACGGCTTTCCCGACTATGCCGTGCGCGGCGACTGGGTGCGGCTGCGCACGCTGATCCTGCTGCGCTGGATGGCGATCTTCGGTCAGGCGGCCGCGCTTCTGGTGGCTTCCGCGGCCTTTGACGTCGACCTGCGGCTGGCCGAGTGCCTCTTGGTCGTGGGTGCCGCGGTCGGCGCGAACCTGGTCTCGATCTATGCCTTTCCGCAGTCGCGGCGGCTATCGGATCTTGAGGCGCTGGGCACCTTCGTCTTCGACAGCCTTCAGCTGGCGGCGCTGCTGGCGCTGACCGGCGGCCTGTCAAACCCCTTTGCGCTGCTGATGCTTGCGCCGGTCACGATTGCCGCCACGACGCTGCGCACCGCCTATACGGTGATCGTGGGCCTGGCCGGGATCGGGCTGGTGACGCTGGTTTCGCTGTTCCACCTGCCCTTGCGCCTGCAGACGGGCGACGTTCTGGCGGTGCCGGGCATGATCGAGTTCGGATTCTGGGCCGCGCTGGTCATCGGGATCGTGTTCATCGGCCTCTATGCGGGCAAGGTGTCTTCGGAAATCCACATGATGCGCGACGCCCTTCTGGCCACGCAGATGGCACTGGCGCGCGAACAGAAGCTGACCGACCTTGGTGGCGTGGTGGCAGCCACGGCGCATGAGCTTGGCACGCCGCTGGCAACGATCAAGCTGGTCAGCGGCGAATTGCTCGACCTTTTGCCCGACGGCAGCGATCTTCGCGCCGATGTCGACCTGATCCGCGCGCAGGCCGGTCGCTGCGGCGAGATCCTTCAGTCGATGGGCCGGGCCGGCAAGGATGACCTGCACATGCGATCTGCGCCGGTCGAGGCGGTGGTGCGCGAGGCCGCGGAACCCCACAGGGGTCGCGGTCGCCGGATGACCGTCGCGCTGATGCCGGGGGCAAGCGGGCCACAGCCGGCGATCCTGCGGCGCCCCGAGGTCATTCACGGGCTGCGCAATCTGGTGCAGAACGCGGTCGACTTTGCGCGGGCCGAGGTCTGGATCGACATCGGCTGGTCGGATCGCGACGTCTGGGTCAGCATCCAGGACGACGGGCCCGGTTTCCCGCCCGAGATGCTCGGCCGGATCGGCGACCCCTTCCTGCGCGGCCGCAGGATGGCGGCCCAGGCCGGTGAACGGCCGGGCTACGAGGGCATGGGGCTGGGACTCTTCATCGCCAAGACGCTTCTGCAGCGGACCGGGGCAGATGTCGGCTTTGCCAACGGGACCGACCCTTTCCTGACGGATTCCGAGAATTCCGCACGCTCGGGTGCATCGGTTTCGGTGCGATGGCCGCGCAGCCTGATCGAGGCGCATTCCGGCCCGCTGGGTGAAAACCGCAGGATCGAGGCCTGAGCCCTGTCTCCTCACGACTCCGTGAACTGTTTTAAGAGTCCGCAAGCACGGGATTAACCCGCAATTAACCGTTCCTGAGAAAACATGAACGGGACCGGGTGAATTGGCATTCCGGACGGGCGGGCGGGTGATTGATGCTGCCGCATGTTTCCCTTGGTGTCCTGCTGGTCCTTGCGTCCTTCGGTTCGGCCATTCTTGCGGTCATCCTGATGGATCATGCCGCCGCCCGCCAAGCCGGCCGGGCGGGCGCTGAAGATCCGTCCGCGCAGCCTGCGGTCTTCCTGCTGCGCGACCGCGATCTGGTCGACGCCACCGGTCAGGGCATGGAGATCTTTGCGCAGGCCGGGCCGGGTCCGGACGACCAGACCCGGCTGCTGGCGGTATTGTCAGCCCGGTTTGACGGGCTGGCCGATCGCATCGACCGCCTGCCCCCCGATGCCAGCACCGAAGTCGCGGCCCGCGCCGACCCGGACCTGCGGCTGACGGCCGAGAACCTCGGCCCGGTGCTGCGACTGACCCTGGCCTCGGGCGCGCCGCAGGACCCCGGGGTGCTGCCCTTCTTCCGGCAAGAGGGGGATCTGCTCCGCGATGTCGCCGCTGCGGCACCGGTCCTGGCCTGGCGGCTTGACGCGGCGGGTGGGGTAGACTGGGCCAACCGCGCCTATCTCGACCAGGTGGCGCGTATCCGGGGCCTGCGCCGCGAGGATGTCACCTGGCCGCTACCAGCCATCTTCGACCCGGAACCGGCCCCGGCCCCGGGCGAATCCCTGCGCCGGCGCGTTGTCGTTGCGGGAAAGGACACGCCGGCCTGGTTCGAACACCAGACCACCGATACCCGCCAGGGCGCGATCCATTTCGCGTTGCCGGTCGACCGTCTGGTCAAGGCAGAGACCGCGCTTCGCGAATTCGTGCAGACCCTGACCAAGACCTTTGCCCATCTTCCCATCGGGCTTGCGATCTTCGACCGCAGCCGGCGGATCGCGCTGTTCAATCCCGCCTTGCTCGACCTGACGACGCTCGGCCCGGACTTCCTGTCATCGCGCCCGACCCTGACCGCCTTCTTCGATGCGCTGCGCGAGGCGCGGATGATCCCGGAACCCAAGGACTATCACTCCTGGCGGCGGACGATCACCGATGTCGAACGCGACGCGGCGCTGGGCCAGTACCAGGAAACCTGGACGCTGGGCAGCGGCCAGACCTTTCACGTCTCGGGCCGGCCGCATCCGGACGGGGCCATCGCCTTCCTGTTCGAGGACATCACGGCCGAGATCTCGCTGACCCGGCGGTTCCGCACCGACATCGAGCTTTGCCACGAGGTCATGGATCACATGCCCGAGGCCATCGCCGTCATCTCGGCGACGGGCATGATGGAATGGGCCAACGCCGCCTATGTCGGGCTCTGGGGCAGCGACCCCGCCAGCAGCCTGGCCGCGATGTCGGCCGAGGACGCGCTGGCGATCTGGCAGGGCCGGCTTGCCAAGGGCGAGGATCTGGGGGTGGCGTTAGCCAGTGTGCGGGCCGACGGCGGAGCAAAGGGCGCGGCAATCGCCGCACGCCTGACCGACGGGCGGATGGTGCAGTGCAGTTTCGCGCGGCTTTCGACAGGCGGCGTCCTGGCGCGCTTTCGCCCCGGAACCGCCGAGCTGATCCCGACGCAGAAGCTGCGCGAGCGCCTGCGCCCCGCGGGGGTCTGACCCCAAGCGCGGGCTTGCGGTCCGCACGGGGTTCCGGAATAGCTTGGGCATGACCGATGCAACCAGGCTTCACCTGTCCCTCGCCGGGCCGGACGACACCGACCGGCTGGGCCGGATCATCGCGCCCCTGCTGGAGCCCGGGGACTGCCTGCTGCTGTCGGGTGGCCTCGGGGCCGGAAAGACGCATCTTGCCCGCGCGATCATCCGGACGCTGTTGCAGGCCAGCGGCACCGACGAAGACGTGCCTTCGCCGACCTACACGATCGTGCAGACCTACAGCGCGGGTGACCTCGAGATCGTTCACGCCGACCTCTACCGCCTGACCTCGCGCGACGAGATTGTCGAGTTGGGGCTCGAGGACGCCTTCGCCACCGCCCTCACGCTGATCGAATGGCCCGAACGGCTGGGGCGCGATGCGCCGGCCGGAGCGCTTGCAATCCGGCTCGACCCGGCCCGGAACGGAGATGCGCGGCTTGCAGAAATCGCGTCGTCCGCGCCGTTGTGGGCGGACAGGCTGGACCGTCTGGCCCGGCTCTGGGATGCGCGGTGATGCTTCCGGCGGGCGCGGAGCTGCTGCTCGGGCAGGCAGGGCTGGCCGGGGCTGTCCCGGAAAGCCTGGCCGGTGATGCCTCGGCCCGGAGGTACTGGCGGCTGCGGCAGGCTGGGCGGACGGCCATTCTGGGGCACAGCCCCGGGCCCGACGGATCGGACGAATGCCGCCGCTTTGTCGCGGTGGGCGTGTGGCTGGCCGAAAGGGGCTTTTCCGCGCCGCGCATCCTGGCCGCCGACACCGGCGCAGGGCTGATGCTGGTCGAAGACCTCGGCGATGATCTGGTCGCGCGTCTTTGCGAGACCGCGCCGGAGATGGAGGCCGAGATCTACCTGGCAACGGCCGGGATGCTTGCCGACCTGGCGTGCCACGACCCGCCCGGTTTCGTAAGGCCGCTGGACGGCCCGGCGCTGGGCGCGCTGATGTCGGTGCTGCCGGACGCCTATGTTCCGGCGATGGGTGGGGACCGGGCGGCCGCGGCAGGGATCGGGACCATCGTCGCGGCGCTCTGGTCAGACTGCGGGGCGGGCGACGATGTGGTGCTGTCGTTGCGTGACTTCCACGCCGAGAACCTGATCTGGCTGCCAGGGCGGCAGGGGTCGGCACGGCTGGGGCTGCTCGACTTTCAGGACGCTGTAGCGGCGCATCCGCTCTATGATGTCGTGTCCCTCTTGCAGGATGCCCGGCGCGATGTCTCGCCCGAGATGGCGGACCTGATCCGCGACGCTGCGATTGCCCGGCTCGGGCCCGACCGGGACCGCCTCGCCCTGGCCTTCGCCCTGCTCGGGGCGCAGCGCGCGTTGCGGATCGCGGGGGTCTTTGTCAGGCTCTCGGTCGACAGGGGACGCGTGGGCTACCTCGACCTTTTGCCACGGGTGTGGCGCAACCTGCGGCGCAATCTCGATCATCCGGGACTTGAAGGGCTGCGCGCGCTGGTGCTTGATGCCCTTCCCGCCCCCGAACCGGCCCTGATCGAGAGGGTAAGGCAAGAATGCCGCAGCAGACCCACCCCGTCCTGATCTTCGCGGCCGGTTTCGGCACGCGGATGGGCGCGCTGACGGCGACGCGCCCGAAGCCGCTGATCGAGGTCGCGGGCAAAGCGCTTCTCGACCATGCGTTGGCGCTGGCCGAGGATGCGGGGGCGGCACCGGTCGTGGTGAACCTGCACTACCTTGGCGGGCAGATCCGCGAGCACCTGAAACACCGTGCCGGGGTCCGGTTTTCCGATGAAGGCGACCGGATCCTTGAGACCGGCGGCGGGTTGCGGCGGGCGCTGCCGCTGCTGGGGCAAGGACCGGTCCTGACGCTGAACAGCGATGCGGTCTGGCGCGGGCTGAACCCGCTGGCCGCACTGGCCGCGGCCTTCGATCCCGGCAGGATGGATGCGCTGGTCAGCCTCGTCGCGCAAGAGGGGGCGATCGGCCATCGTGGGGCGGGCGACTTTTCGCTGTCGCCGGGCGGCGCGATCACGCGGGGCGGACCCTGGGTATACACTGGCGCGCAGATCATCCGGCCCGAGGCGCTGGAGGGGATCGCGGACGAGGTCTTCTCGATGAACCTTGTCTGGGACAGGCTGATCGCGAAGGGACGCCTGTCCGGCCTGATCCATGGCGGGCAATGGTGCGACGTCGGTCAGCCGCAGTCGATTGCCCTGGCCGAGGCCGTGCTGGCGGGGCCCGGTCATGGCTGATCGGCACCCGCGCCTCTTCGCCCTGCCGCCCGGAGTGTCCTTTGCGCAGGAACTGGTCCGCGGCTTCGACGCCCGGTTCGGCGGCCTTGCCCCGGAAGAGGCGGCAGGGACGACGATCTTCCTGAACACCGCGCGGATGGCGCGCCGGGTGCACGAGGCCTTCGTGCAGGGCGGGGCGCGGCTGATCCCGCGGCTGCGGCTGGTCAGCGACCTTTCGCTCGATCCCTGGCCCGGCCTTCCGCCGGCCGTCCCCGGCCTGCGTCGGCGGCTGGAGCTTGCGCGCTACGTCGAGCGGCTGGCAAAGGCCGACGGGCGGCTTCTGCAGGGGCACAGCCTGTTCGAACTGACCGAGAGCCTCGCGGCCCTGATGGCCGAGATGCACGAGGAAGGCATTGCACCGGCCAGCCTGACCGCGGCCCTGGTTGCGGGCGATCACGCGGAGCATTGGGAAAGATCGCACGCCTTCATCCGGCTGATGGCCGAATGGTATCTGCCCGAGGCCCTGCCCGATGCGGCGGCCCGGCAAAGGCGGGCGGTCGAGCGTCTGGTGGCGGCGTGGGAGGCGACGCCACCATCCCTGCCGGTAATCGTCGCGGGCTCGACCGGGTCGCGCGGCACGACCGCCGTGCTGATGGAGGCCGCGTCGCACCTGCCTGCGGGCCATGTCGTTCTGCCGGGCTACGACTTCGACCTGCCGGGCGAGGTCTGGGCCTGCCTGGACGGGGATGGCCACGAGGACCACCCGCAGCGCCGGCATGCCGCCACGCTGGCCCGTCTCGGGATCGCGCCGGACGAGGTGCAGCACTGGACCAGTGCCGGACCGGCAGCGCCGGGGCGGAACCGCGCGATCTCGCTGGCGCTTCGGCCGGCCCCGGTCACCGACAGCTGGATGCGCGAGGGGGGACAGCTTGGCGACCTTGCGCTGGCGATGGAGGGGGTGACGCTTCTGGAAGCCCCCTCGCCGCGAGACGAGGCAATTGCCATCGCCGCGATCCTGCGCGATGCGGCCGGACGCGGCGAAAGGGCTGCGCTGGTCACGCCCGACCGGGTTCTGGCGCGGCGGGTCACGGCGGCCCTCGGGCGCTGGGGAATCATCCCTGACGACAGCGCGGGCGAGCCGCTGGCGCAGACGGCGCCGGGCCGGTTGCTGCGCCAGATTGCGGCTCTGTTCGGGCAGAAACTGCCGATCGCCGCGCTGCTTGCCCTGCTGAAACACCCGCTGGTCTGTCTGGGTGGCGACCGCGGCGCGCATCTGCTTGCCACGCGCGAGCTGGAGTTGCACCTGCGCCGACACGGCCCGGCCTTCGTCGAGGCAGAGGTGCTGCACCGCTGGGGCGAAAAGGCAGACCGGGCCGCCTGGGCCGCGGCTGTCGCCGCAGTGACCGAGGCGCGGGACGCGCCGCCGGATGCAGGGATCGCGGACTGGGTCGCACGGCTTCTGTCCCTCGCCGAAAGGCTTGGCGACGGGGATCGCACCGGGCTCTGGTCCGGGCCCGCCGGACGGCAGTCGCGGCTGCTGCTGGCGGCGCTGGAGCGCGAGGGGCCCTGCGGCCCGACGCTTTCTGCCGAGGGGTTTCGCGATCTGCTGGCACGGTCGCTGGCAACCGAGGGCAAGCGCGACCCGCTTGCCGCGCATCCGCTTGTGGCGATCTGGGGAACGCTCGAGGCGCGGGTCGAGAACGCGCCGCTGACCATCCTCGGCGGACTGAACGAGGGCAGCTGGCCAGAGGCCGACAGCCCCGACCCCTGGTTGTCGCGCCCGATGCGCCGGGCGGCTGGCCTGCGGCTGCCCGAGCGCACGGTCGGCCTGGCGGCGCATGACTTTCAACAGGCCGCCGCCGCCCCCCGGATCGTTCTGTCCCGCAGCAGGAGGGATTCCGAGGCCGAGACCGTGCCCTCGCGCTGGCTGGCGCGGCTGACGAACCTGCTGGAGGGGCTGCCCGGGCAGTCCGGCCCTGCCGTCCTTGCCGGAATGCGCGCCCGCGGCGAAGACTGGCTTGCGCTGGCCCGTTCGGTCGAGGCCCCGGTGCCCGCCGACCCCGCCCCGCGCCCGGCCCCGCGCCCGCCTGTCGCCGCCCGGCCCCGCCAGCTTTCCGTGACGGATGTCCGTTCGCTGGTCCGCAACCCCTATCATGTCTATGCCTCGAAGATTCTGCGCCTGCGCAGGCTCGACCCGCTGTCGTCGGTTCCCGATCACCGCGACCGGGGCAAGGCCCTGCACCGCGTGGCCGAACGCCTGGTGGCCGAGCGGGTCGCGGGCGAAGGCCTGCCCGAGAAGATGGAGCGGCTTCTGCGGATCACCGACGAGGTTCTGGCCGAGGATGTGCCCTGGCTGGCCAACCGCCGCCTCTGGCGGGCACGGTTTGCATTGCTTGCCGACCGGCTGGCGGGTTCGGAGCTGCGCCGCGAAGCCGCTGGGCAGGCCGTTGTGCTGGAACAGGGCGGCCGCCTCTATATCCCCGAGATCGACCTTACCCTGACCGCGCGCCCTGACCGGATCGACCAGCGGCCGGACGGAACGGTCGCGATCTACGACTACAAGTCGAGCGTTCCCGGGCTGAAGGAGATCAAGGCCTACGAACACCAGCTGGCGCTCGAAGCCGAAATGGCGCTGCAGGGCGCCTTTCCGGGCCTCGACGCGCAGGGCATTGCCGAACTGCTCTACATCGGCCTTGGCAGCGCGAAATCGCGCGAGGAACGCGAGGTGCCGCTGGCCGATACCGCCGCGATCTGGCAGCGCTTTGTGAACCTGATCCGCATCTATGACCGGCCCGAGACGGGCTATGTGGCGCGTATCTACACCTGGTCGGACCATGGGACCGAGGACTTCGACGACCTGTCCCGCTTCGGCGAATGGGACTTCGAGGACCCGCTAGACGATGGTGAGGTGCCATGATCCGTCCCTTCGCCGAACTCGGCGCCACCGAACGGCAGGTGCAGGCGGCCGACCCCCAGCATTCCTTCTGGGTCTCTGCCAATGCGGGGTCCGGCAAGACCCGGGTGCTGGTCGACCGTGTGGTGCGGATGCTGTTTGCAGGGACCCTGCCGGAACGGATCCTGTGCCTGACCTATACCAAGGCCGCCGCGACCGAGATGCAGAACCGCCTGTTCCGACTTCTGGGCCAATGGGCGATGATGCCCGAGGACAAGCTGCGCGACGCCCTGCGCGACCTCGGTGTCGACAGGGATGCGACGGCCGAGGATATCGCCCGCGCAAGGCGGCTGTTCGCCCAGGCCATCGGCACGCCAGGCGGGCTGCGGATCCAGACGATCCATTCCTTCTGCGCGGCCCTGCTGCGGCGCTTCCCGCTCGAAGCCGGGGTTCCGCCCGGCTTCCGGGAACTGGACGAGGCCGAGACCGCCGCGCTCCGCGCCGAAATCCTGGAGGACATCGCAAGCTCGGACGACGCCGAGGTGCTCGATGCGGTTGCGCCGCATGTGGATGACCAGCGGCTGATGAAACTGGTCGGCGGCATCTGCGTGGCCAGCGAGGATTTCGGGGGCACGACCGATGCGCGCAAGATCCGTTCGGCCCTTGGGATCTCGGATAATGCGTCCGAGGCCGACCTGCCGTCGCAAATGCTTGGGCCTCGGGATTCCGATCTAGCGGGCCGGATCGTGCCGATCCTGCGGACCTGCGTCGGGAAGTACGATCTCAAGATTGCGGCGGCGCTTGCGGCCGCGCGGCTGGACGCTCCGGACCTGGTGTCCCTCGACGTTCTCGAAGAGCTGTTCCTGACCGTGGACAAAGACGAAGGCACAAGGGTCAAGAAACAGGGTGCCCTTCCCAACAAGCAGGGACGAGAGCGCATCGGCGAGGACGATTGGGCGGCACTTGAAGACCTGGCCGACAGGGTCCGGCAGGCCAAACTCGAACGCAACCGGTTCCCTGCCGCCGCCAAGACCATCGCCCTCCACCGCTTTGCCCGGGCCTTCCTGCCGCGCTATCAGGCCCGCAAAGCGGCGCTCGGGCGGGTTGACTTCGAGGACCTGATCCGTCTGACGGCGGG
>JBJOQI010000053.1:0-3691 GCA_046050045.1 Pseudomonadota bacterium
TGATGGCAAGGACTCCGGCGGCCGGGCCAAGGCCCACGATGATGATGAAGACGATGGCCCAGACAAGATCGGGCACCGTGCGGAACAGCGCGATGAGCGCCCGCGCCGCAGTGCGGATGACCGGATGGGGCGAGAGGCGGTCGGTGGCGAGAATCGCGAAGGGCACCGCGAAGACAAGGCCGAGGGCCGCGCCCGCAACCGCCATCTGCAGCGTTTCGAGAAGTTTCACCGAGATCGGGCCGATGCGCGTGAAGTCCGGCGGGAACATCTGCATCAGCATGCCCGAGGGCGCGACCAGACGCGCAAGCCCCGCGCCGAGCCGGTCGAGCGCCGGGGCGGTCGCCATGAGCGAGGAGGCGACCAGCGCCAGCCCTGCAAGGATTGCCAGGTATTCAGGCAGGCTGCGATGGCGGAACCGGGGCACGACGGGCAGATCGGTCATGCGGCGGCCTCGTGTTCGAAGAAGCGGCGCAGGTCGGCCGGGTTGGCCAGGGCCGCTGGCTGGTCGAGCGCGATGCGCCCGTCCTGCAACCCGATGATGCGGTCGGAAAAGCGGATCGTGTGTTCAAGCCGGTGCGAGATGACCAGAAGCGACTGGCCGCCGGCCCGCACCAGGTCGAGCAGCAGCGCCATGACGGTTTCTCCGGTCTGCGGGTCGAGGCTGGCGTCGGGTTCGTCGGCCAGCACGAGGGCCGGGCGCTGCATCAGCATCCGTGCGATGGCGACGCGCTGCTGCTGGCCGCCCGACAGGCTGTCGACGCGGGCAAGCGCGCGGTCCGCCAGACCCACGCGGTCAAGGCAGGCAAGCGCCTCGGCCCGGACGGCGGCGGGGGCAACGCACTGGTACCACGAGGCGGGGCCGGACAGGCGCGACTGCACGCCGTGGACCACGTTGGTCAGGGCCGAGAGGCGGGGCACCAGATTGTGCTTCTGCCAGACGATTCCGACCTGCGCGCGCAGGCGGCGCAGCTCGCGCGGGGCAAGGGCGCGGACGTCGCGGTCAAGCAGGGTAACGCTGCCCGACGAAGGCTCGACCAGGCGGACGAGGCATTTCAGGAGGGTCGACTTGCCCGAGCCGTTGGCGCCGATCAGCGCGGTGGCCTGGCCGCGGATCAGGTCGAAGTCGAGCCCGCGCAGGACCGGGCGGCCGTCATAGTCCTTCGACAGGCCGCGCAGCGACAGGACGGCCCCCGCCTGAGCAGGGGCCGCCACATAGGCCGGTGAACGGAGGGCGAGGTTCATGCCCGTGCCCGTGCCGCGCTGATGGTCATTCGCCGAGGAATTCGGTGAATTCGGACACGCCGACGTTCTCGTACATCTTGCGCACGATGTCGTAGTCGCCGTTCCGCACTTCGGCATTGAACCTGCCGCCGATGTACTTGGCGTTCTCCTCGGTCGAGGTGACGGCGGCGAGCAGCGCCTCGCTGTTGTCGGCGAAGGTCTTGCGGACCGCCTCGACGACCTCGGGAGCGACCTTGGGAGAGGCGAGCAGGATGTCGTCGGGCAGAGCCGGGCCCTTGGCAATCACGCGGAACTTCTGGTCGGGGAAGGCTTCGGTGATCTGGTCGATGTGGGTGCGGTTCAGGCCGATCGCGGCGATTTCGCCCTTGATCAGGGCCTCGACGGCGACCTGGCGCTTGAGGAATACCGGCTCGTAGTCGGAGGCGTAGACCAGACCCGTCTCGGCCATCAGGGCAACCGGGCCGAGGTGCTGCGAGGTCGAGCCGATCTCGCCGAACGAGATCTTCTGGCCCTTGAGGTCGGCGGGCGTCTGGGCGGCACTGGCGTCAAGCACGACGAGGGTGGAGTAGTAATCCGGACGCACCCAGGTGACGACCGGCTGGGCGTCGAGGCGGGCGTTGAACACGACGTATTCGGCCGGGCCGGTCAGCACGAAGTCCACCTGCTCGGCGGCCATCGCCTCGACCGCGACGGTGCGGCCGGAAACCGGGAAGAACTCGACCTTCAGGCCCGAGGCGGCCTCGAAGGCGTCCTTGAAGGGGCCCATCTCGCGCTGGAGCGATTCCAGCCCGTCGATGTCGGTCACGGCGAAGCGGATGGTGTCCTGCGCGACCGCGGGGGCGGCGACGGCAAGGCCGATGGCGAGAAGGCCGGAGGAGAGGAGATTTTTCATGGCTGCGTGTCCAGTCAGGGAAGGGAACGCCCTGCCGATAGCATCGCTGCATGACGGAGCGGCGACGCTAATGTCACAGCCGTGCGACGGCCGGATGAAGGGCCGCCGCCGTGGATCGTGGCGCGCGCCCCCGGGGCGCGATTTCAGGACCGGGGGACTACATGTCGAAGCTGGACGGCAGGATCACCACGTCGCGGATTGTCACGCCGCGCGGGCGCGTCAGCATGAAGAGGATCGCCTCGGCCACCTGCCCGGGTTCGATCATCGCGCCACTTTCGCGCGCCTTGCGGAGGTTTTCCTCGGGCCAGTCGGCCAGCAGCGCGGTCACCACCGGGCCGGGCGATACCGATCCCACCCGCACGCCGTGCTTCAGCATCTGCCGCCGCATCGTCTGGACAAAGCAGTGCATGGCCCATTTCGAGGCGGCATAGACTGGCTCCCACGGCACGGGGAAATGACCGGCGACCGAGCTGGTCACGATGATGTCGCCGGTGCCGCGCGCGATCATGTGCGGGATCACGCAATAGACGTTCTTCATCACCGCATTGACGTTGAGGTTCAGCATCCGGTCGATGGTGTCGAGCGTCGTATCGGTCAGGTCGCCGCCGATGTAGCTGCCGGCATTGGCGTGGAAGATGTCGAGCTGCCCCGCCGTCGCGAGGATGCCGTCAAGGATGCTGGCGCAGCTGGCCGGATCGAGCAGGTCGATCTGCAAAGGCAGGGCATTGTCGCCCAGTCGCGCGCAGGCCGCCGCAAGCCCCTTGGTGTCGCGGTCGATCAGGACGACCTGCGCCCCGGCCGCGATCAGTACCTCGGCCGTCGCCAGGCCGATGCCCGATGCCGCGCCGGTGATGGCGGCGACCTTGCCGCTGAGTTCCGTCATCAGATGCCTCCGTTCGGTTGGGAGAGCGGGCGGGGTAGGCCCGCCCGGTGATAGGTTTCAATGGATTGCGTCACGCGCCAGACCAGCAGCGCCTCGGGGTCGAGCGGCCGGTCGGCGAAGCCCGCGGCGGCAGGCAGGTGTTGCCAGAGCAGGGGCAGCGGCAGGGTCTTGCCGTGAAGCGCCTGCATCAGCCGGTCGACGGCGGCCGCGGCCTGCGGGTGGCCCCAGTAATAGCGGATGCGGTCCGACAGGCTGTAATGCCGCAAGACACGCTGGTCGTCCGGACTGCCGGGGTAGTGGCGCTGCCAGTTGCCGGGTTCGGCCAGAAGCAGCGTTTCCATCGCCTGGCGGAGCGGACGGTCGCCGTAGCCCGCCACGAGGTCCGAGGCGATGAGGTCGAGGGCGTAGAGCGCCTCGCGCAGCACGAAGGTCAGCTCTGGGCCGACCTTGAGGATCTGGAATCCGTCGCGGACAAGGGCGGTCAGCGGTGCCGGTCCCTGATAGTCGGTCGAATGCGCCTCGTAGATGAACTGCGGCTCATCCCCGAGCAGGGCGGTCAGGTCGCCGCTTTGCGTCGGGTCGTAGTGGACGACGTTGTGGTTGCCGAACTCGACCCCCGGCTGGACGACCAGCCCGATGGCGCGGGTGAAGGCATCGGACAGTCCGGCCGCGGC
>JBJOQI010000054.1:0-4214 GCA_046050045.1 Pseudomonadota bacterium
GACCGAGCGGTTGAGCGAGACGGCGACGCCGGCGAGCAGCGCCATCAGGATCATCGGCAGAAGCGTCATCAGGGCGCCCATCACAGCGCCCCCGCGGCGATGACCAGAAGGCTGCCCGCCAGCACCAGCGCAAAGGCCGCAAGGTCCCGGGCCGTGGGGCGGCGGCGCGGCAGGCCGAACCAGCCGAAGCGGTCGGACAGGAGCGCAAAGCCCGCCTGCCCGGCCAGCCCGAGCGCCAGCGTGCCCGAGAGCGCGAGGGGCGAGTTCACCGTGACCGAGGTCAGCATCACCGTGACCGCGCCCGAGAGCCCCGCAAGATAGGCCCAGAGCGGCGCGCGGGGCCGCGCGGCGGCGGGTCGCCGCCCCTGCCCGAGCGCCCAGCCGAGCGCCAGCGCCAGGGCCGCGGCGGCCGTGCCGGTGGCATGGGCCGCCCAGGAGGAGAAGAGCGCGGTGGTGTGGTGCCCCATCTCGCCGTTGAACAGCACCATCAGGGTCAGCAGGCCGCCGCTGGCAAGCGCGAGGGCAAGGTCAAGGCGGCGGGTCGGCATCGGGAGGCTCCGGTTCGGTGGCGGCAGGCCATCACATCGGCACTGTGACCGCAAGGTCGCGCGGGCGATTCGCGCGGGGATTGATTCGCGATGGGCCTTGCAACCTGATTCGGTCGTGTTAACGATTCGGCAAGAACAACGAATGGCCGGAAACCGGCCCAAGAACGACAAGAGCGGCAGGACAGACAGGCATGGATCAGGGTTATCCCGAGGGATGGCGTGCCCCGGACATGGCGGGCGTGCAGGGAACCTTCGTCATCGCATGGGCGCAGACCGAGATCGACGGGGCCGTGGCCGCGCCGCTCGATGCGCTGGCGGTGGGGGCGGTGTGGCGCTGGCGGGGCGAGGCGGTGCGGATCGACGGGCCCTCCGAGATGCTGATGCTGCATGACCGCGAGGATGCGCGGCAGCGGCGGGCGCGGGCGGCGCGGGTGGTGCGGCGGCTGATGGGCGCGGCGCTGGCCGGCCGGCCGGTCGAGGCGATGCCCGAGGACGACCCCGACGTGCCGCAGCAGGGCTTCACGGTGACCGACGGGCGCACGACATATGCGGTTGCGGTGATCGAGGTGGCGGGGTCGGCGGGGCGGCTGGTGATGTTCCACGACCAGATGCCGCCGCGCGACACCGACCTGTGGGTGGTGCAGCGCCGGGTCGAGCGCGCGGCTCCGGTGCAGCGGGTCGAGGGCGCGTCGGGGGTGATCTGCTTCACGCCGGGCACGATGATCCTGACGCCGGAGGGCCCGCGCGAGATCGAGGGCCTGCGCCCGGGCGACCGGGTGATGACCAAGGACAACGGCGCGCAGGACATCCTGTGGACCGGGCGGCGGCGGATGACCGGGGCGCGGCTGTTCGCCATGCCGGAATACCGGCCGATCCGGATCCGGGCGGGGGCGATGGGTGCGGGGCGGCCCGAGGGCGACCTGATCGTCAGCCCCGGCCACCGGATGCTGGTCGAGGGCGCCGCGGCGCGGGCGCTGTTCAATGCCGCCGAGGTGCTGGTCTCGGCCCGGGATCTGGTGAACGGCCGTTCGGTGCAGGTCGAGACGAGCCTGCGCGAGGTCACCTATATCCACCTGCTGACCGAGGCGCACCAGATCATCTGGGCCAACGGGCTGGAGACCGAAAGCTTCCATCCCGCCAATGCCGACATGGGCATGCTGGAGGCGAACGAACGCGCGGCCCTGCTGGCGATGATGCCGGAACTGGAGGCCGACCCGTTCCGCTATGGCCCGCACGCCCGGCGCAACCTGAGCGCCCCCGAAGCCGCGATCCTGCGCCGCGACGCGGCCTAGGCCGTCGCAGGGTTGCCGGACCACCCCCTGTTGACTCCGCCCGCCGCGACTGTATAAGCCGCCCGTCCCGGGACATGCGCCCGGGTTCTTCATTGGTGTTGGTGGACCCCGCAAGGGGAAGCCTGTCGCCCGGCAACGGGAAGAGGACAACGCCCTTCGAAACCTGAAACGAAGGAGATCAGCGGTGACCAAACGCACCTCTGCCAAGTACAAGATCGACCGCCGGATGGGCGAGAACATCTGGGGCCGTCCGAAGTCGCCGGTCAACAAGCGCGAATACGGCCCCGGCCAGCACGGCCAGCGCCGCAAGAACAAGCTGTCGGACTTCGGCACCCAGCTGCGCGCCAAGCAGAAGCTCAAGGGCTACTACGGCGACCTGACCGACAAGCAGTTCCGCAAGGTCTATGCCGAGGCCGCCCGCGTCACCGGCGACACCGGCGAGAACCTGATCGGCCTGCTCGAGCGCCGTCTGGATGCGGTGGTCTACCGCGCCAAGTTCGTGCCGACCATCTTTGCCGCGCGCCAGTTCGTGAACCACGGCCACGTGACCGTGAACGGCACCCGCGTGAACATCGCCTCCTACCGCGTCAAGGAAGGCGACGTGGTCGCCGTCCGCGACAAGTCGCGCCAGATGGCGCTGGTTCTGGAAGCCGTCCAGCTGGCCGAGCGCGACGTGCCGGATTACCTTGAAGTCGACCACCACAAGATGACCGCGACCTTCGTGCGCACGCCGGGCCTGTCGGACGTGCCCTACCCGGTCCAGATGGAACCGAACCTCGTCGTCGAATACTTCGCGAAGAACTGATCCGGCGCGGGCGCGGCCCGCTGCGGGGAGTTTCGGGGGCCGCGCCGCAGGGTGTGGCCCCTTTTCATTGCGCCGCCGCAGCAGGCGGCGGGCCCGGGGGGGAGAACATGGCGGAACGGTCGAACGCGCGCGGAATCCTGGCGATGGTGGCGTCCTGCGTGGCCTTCGTGGTGGGCGATGCGGCGATGAAGGTCTCGATGGGGGATGGCCTGCCGCCCTTCGAGGTGCTGACGATCCGGGGGATCGTGGCGAGCCTGACCTGCATGGTGGCGATTGTTGTCCTGGGGCAGGCGGGGGCGCTGCGCCATGCGCTGAACCGCTGGGTGCTGATCCGCGCCGCGGCCGAGACGGCGGCGCTGTTCTGCTTCATCCAGGCGCTGCCCCGGATGCCGCAGGGCGACCTGACGGCGATCTTCCAGATCTCGCCCCTGCTGGTCGTGGTGGGGGCGGCGGTGATCTTTGGCGAGCGGATCGGCCCGGCGATGACCGGGTTCCTGGCGCTGGGCTTTGCCGGGGCGCTGCTGGTGGCGCAGCCGGGCGCGGCGGGGGGATATGCGGCGGCGCCGCTGGGCCTGATCGGCGCGGTCCTGGTGGCCGGGCGCGACCTGGCCGCGCGGCGCACGCCGGCGGGGGTGCCGACGCTGGTGGCGACGCTGACCACCCTGGTGATGGTGCTGGTGGCGGCGGCCAGCGCCTCGGCCCTGGTCGAGGCCCCGGTCTGGCCGGTGGGGCGCACGCCCTGGCTGCTGGTGCTGGCGGGCGTGCTGGTGATGGCCGCGAACTTCCTGGTGATCCATGCCCTGCGGGTGGCCGAGATCGGGGTGCTGGCGCCGTTCTTCTATACCTTCACGCTGGCGGCGATGCTGGCGGGCTATGTCGTGTTTGGCGACGTGCCGAACCGCCTGGCCATGGCCGGGATCGCGCTGATCGTGGCCAGCGGGATTGCCGTGCTGCTTCTGGACGCGCAGGGAAAGCGGCGGGCGGCTGCGGGGTAAGGCGAAGGGACGGCAACAAGCGTCTGGAATTCAAGGGGCTTGCCCGCTAGAAGGGCCGGAGTTTCGGGGAGCTGCCGCCATGACCGACAAGATCCGTCCCCAGCCGGGGATCATGGAGATTGCCCTTTACGAGGGGGGCAAGGCCCATGTGGCGGGCCAGTCGGACGCGGTGAAGCTGTCGTCGAACGAAAACCCCTTTGGCCCCTCGGACAAGGTCAAGGAGGCGTTCTCGCGCGCGGTCCACAAGCTGCACCGCTATCCCAACACCGACCACGCGGCCCTGCGGCAGGCGATCGGGGAAGTCCACGGCCTTGACCCGGCGCGGATCATCTGCGGGGCGGGGTCGGACGAGATCATCCACTTCCTCTGCCAGGCCTATGCGGGCCCCAGGACCGAGGTCGTCTTCACCGAGCACGGGTTTCTGATGTACCGCATCTCGGCGCTGGCCGCCGGGGCCACGCCGGTTGCGGTGCCCGAGCGCGAGCGCACGACCGACGTGGACGCGATCCTTGCGGCCTGCGGGCCGAAGACGCGGCTGGTCTTTGTGGCCAACCCCAACAACCCCACCGGCACC
>JBJOQI010000055.1:0-3252 GCA_046050045.1 Pseudomonadota bacterium
AGCAGATATGGCCGTTGAGGCAGATCACCCGATCCGACGCGCTCATCACCACGTGCAGGTCATGGCTGACCATCAGGATGGCCGCCCCGGTTTCACCGCGCACCTGCTCGACCAGCCGGTAAAAGGCCGCCACGCCGGGCTGGTCGAGGCCCTGCGTCGGCTCGTCGAGGATCAGGATCTGGGGCGAGGACAAGAGTGCCCGCGCCATCAGGACGCGCTGGAACTGCCCGCCCGACAGGCCCGCAAGCTGGCGGCTCTCCAGCCCGGACACGCCGACATGGGCCAGGGCCTCGGCCGCCGCCGCATCGCTGACGCGCCTGGGCAGCGACAGAAAGCGGCGCACCGTCATCGGCAGCCCGGCGTCGATGGCCAGGCGCTGCGGCACATAGCCGATGCGCAGGCCGGGGGCGTGGGTCACCTGCCCCTCGGCCGCCGGTTCAAGGCCGATCAGCGCGCGCACCAGCGTGGACTTGCCCGAGCCGTTCGGGCCGACGACGGTCACGATCTCGCCCGCGCGGATCGCGAAGTCGACATGCGACAGGACGGTTTCGCCGCCATGGCGGACGGTCAGGCCGCGGGCTTCGATCAGGCTCATGCCGCAGCCCCTGCGCAGGTCGGGCAAAGACCCAGCGCCTCGGCATTGGCGCGCTCGATGTGAAAGCCCATGCCTTCCGCGGCCTTGTCCATCGCGGCGCGGATCGCCTCGCCCGGGGCCTCGGCGACGGCGTTGCAGGTCTTGCAGATCAGGAACGCCGGCGCATGGGCCACGCCCGGATGCAGGCAGGCCATGAAGGCATTGAGCCGGCGGATGCGATGCACGAAGCCCTGTTCGACCAGAAAGTCGAGTGCCCGGTAGGCCACCGGCGGCTGGCTGCCGAAGCCGTCTGCCGCAAGCCGTTCCAGCACCTCGTAGGCCCCCATCGCGCGGTGCGCCTCGAGCAGCAGTTCCAGCGTGCGGCGGCGCACCGGCGTCAGGCGCAGGCCACGCTCGGCCACCAGCGCCTCGGCAGCCACCAGCGCACCCTCGGCGCAATGGGCATGGTCGTGGCGCGAGAAGGCAAGCGTGCCGCTGTCGTTTAGGTGAGGCGTTGGCATGTTATACTATAGCATTTCAGCTTGACTGTTATATGATTACATACGATAGGCTTCGCCCGTCTGCAACCTCTGGAACCCTGCCCATGCGTCTTGCGTCCTTTGTTCTTCTGTCCCTGACCACGCCGGCCCTGGCCGAGGTTCCGGTCGTCGTCACGGATATCCCGCCGGTGCATTCGCTGGTGGCGCAGGTGATGGGTGATCTCGGTGCGCCGGTCCTGCTGATGGATCAGGGGGCGGATGCGCATGACTACCAGATGCGGCCGTCCCAGGCCGCGGCCCTGAACGACGCGGCGCTGCTGGTCTGGATCGGGCCCGAGATGACACCCTGGCTGGACCGCGTGGTGCAGGGCGGCATCGCCGGCCGCTCGGTGGCCCTGCTCGACGCGGCGGGAACGCATGTCCGGGACTTTGCCGGGGGCGGGGGCCACGACGACCATGCCGACGCGGGGCATTCGCATGACGGGGCGGACCCGCACGCCTGGCTCGACCCCGGCAACGCGACGCTCTGGCTTGACGTGATCGCTGTGGAACTGGCGGCGGCAGATCCGGAAAACGCCGCTGCCTATGCCGGCAACGCAGCCGCCGGCAAGGCCGCGGTAACGGCGGCCGAGGCCCAGGCGAGGGCGAGGCTTGCCCCGGTCGCCGACCGTCAGCTTGTCGTGTTCCACGATGCCTACGGCTATTTCTTCGACCACTTCGGCCTTGCGGCCCCCCTGGCCGTCGCCGAAGGCGACGCCGCCGATCCGGGCGCGGCGCGCCTGGCCGAAATCCGTGGGGACCTGTCCGATACCACCTGCATCTTCCCCGAGGCGCAGCATGACCCGAAACTGATCGAAACCCTGGCCGGGGATACGGGTGCGATTGTCGGCGCGTCCCTTGACCCCGAAGGGCGTGACCTGCCGCCGGGCCCGGCGCTTTACGGCGAGCTGATCCTTTCCCTCGCCACCACCATCGGCGACTGCGTGTCGGCCCCCTGACGTCGCCCTATACAAACCGCCCGGTCCCGTGCAGAACTTCCGCCCGAGGAAGGACGTGCACGATGGCAGAGATCTACGACGACAGGCCCTGCGAACTGGGCGAAGGGCCTCTGTGGCATCCCGGCCTCGGGCAGTTGTTCTGGTTTGACATCACGGGCCGCCGGCTGCTGACCCGCACGGCCGCCGGGCCCGGCGAATGGCGCCTGCCCGAATTGACATCGGCCGCAGGCTGGATCGACCGCGAAACCCTGCTGATCGCGTCGGAATCGGCGTTATCGCGGTTCAATCTCGTGACCGGCGCGCGCGACAGGATCGTCGCACTCGAGGCCGACAACCCTGCCACCCGCTCGAACGACGGGCGGGCCGACCCCTGGGGCGGTTTCTGGATCGGCACGATGGGCAAGAAGCACGAGGCCGGGGCAGGTGCGATCTATCGCTTCTATCAGGGCGAACTCCGGCAGCTCTTTGCGCCGATCACCATATCCAATTCGATCAGCTTCACCCCCGACCGCCGCTTTGCCCATTTCGCCGATACCGGGCGTTCGACAGTCTGGCGCGTCGCGCTGTCAGAGGCCGACGGCTGGCCCGCGGGCGACCCCGAGGTCTTTCTCGATCTCAGCCGCGAGGGGCGCTATCCCGACGGAGCGGTCTGCGACGCGGCGGGCAACCTCTGGGTCGCGGAATGGGGCAGGGCGCGGGCCACCTGCTTTGCCCCCGACGGGCGCGAATTGCGCCACGTCCCGGTCGGGGGACGCCATTCCTCCTGCCCCGCATTCGGGGGCGAAGGGTTCGCGACGCTTTTTGTCACCACCGCGCGGCAGGACCTGTCTGCCGAAACGATCCGAGCCGAACCGCAGAATGGCTGCACCTTCATGGCCGAGGCCGGGACAGCCGGCCTGCCCGAACCCGCCGTCAAGGCCTGAGGACAAGATGACCCCCGGAACCCGCCCCTTCGGCACGACCGCGCACGGCCAGGACGTGCTGGCCGTCACCATCGCCAACGGTGACCTGTCGGCCACGATCCTGACCTACGGCGCTACCCTGCAGGATGTCCGGCTTGCCGGGACGCCCTGGCCCCTGACCCTCGGGGCGGACAGCGTTTCCGCCTACGAGACAAGGTTTCGCTACTTCGGCGCCATCGTCGGGCCCGTCGCCAACCGCATCGCCGGGGCAGCGGCGG